>CAZNMS010000063.1:0-26378 GCA_964573505.1 uncultured Planctomycetaceae bacterium
CTTCACGAGTAGCGGCGGATTCGGCGGCGGACTCAGTGGCGTTGATGATGGGAATGGACTGGCCAATTCTCTCGGGGGCGGCGGCGGAGCGGGGCTCGGCGGAGCAGTCTTCGCTTACGGCGGCAGCGTCTCGATTATCAACTCGACGTTCGCAGACAACACGGCGACCGGCGGAACAGGCGGATTTGGCGGTTCGGTCACTGCGACTTCCGGACGAGGTTTGGGCGGCGGCGTCTTTGCATACAACGTCAGCAACTTGCAGATCGTCAGTTCGACTTTTGGAAGCGCGACGACAGATGAGTCTGCCGCATTGCATGTCCTCACGGATGCAGGCACGACGCAGTTGTTTGTGACGGGATCAGTGCTTGAAGGAGGCGGAGACGACGATTCAAGAGATGTCATCGTGCAGACGATGAACGACGGAGCGATCACGTCGGCGCAACCGAGCCTCAGCGAGTTTCCCGTCGAAAACAATCTGGTGAATTCTGGCACCTACCTCGGCAGCCCATTTGATGACGATCACAACAACGTCACTTATGAAATCAGTCTGGGCGAAGACTTCGAGGATTACGGCGGACCAACGTCGGCGTTCCTGCCGTTCAAAAGTCCGTTTGGAATCAGTGAGGCCATTGATGCGACCGACGATGACTTCGCGAACTTCGTCTATCAGGTGACTGAAGGAGTTGATCAACGCGGTTATCAACGGCCTGAGGGGCGGTTCATTGATCTTGGTTCGATTGAACTTGAAGCCGGTGCGTCTCACATCGTCCGACAAACGTTTGCAACGAGCGGATTTGTCTCGTCGAGCAGCGGAGCCGGACAGCCGCTCGACATTCGGCCGGGGCACGACCGCATGCTCGTCGTGATGGTTGCGGATACCTCATCGGTCCCGCCCTCGGTGACGCTCGACGGACAGTCGTTGAATTTCGGGTCTCAGATCAGCGGCGTTAATAGCGAGGCGTCGTTTTGGTATCTGCCGCTCGGAACGAGCGATGAATTCTCCTCGCATTTCCTCAGCGTCGACTACCTCGGCAACACGAGCTTTGTGTATTCGCTCGCGGTGTACTCGGGAGTCGAGCAGTCGCCGCTGCCGGCGGATCGCGAAACGTCTTTCGGTCCGATTGGTGCATTTACTGTTACATCCAATGACGTCATTCTGGATTTCCTCGTTCAAACGAGTGCGACAACGGATGCCATTCCAGCGGGCAATCAAGAGGTGCTCACTCAGTTGGCCGATCAGGGAGCAGAGTCATTGGATGTCGCGTTCAGTCAACTTCAAGGCGACGGGCTGACGTACTACCAAACGACTTCCGATCCGAACGCTGCAGTCGTGGCGCATATCGGCACGGTGCTGAGACATGTCGCTCCTGATGTCTCGCATCCGCAGGCGTCGGCCTCTCGGTTCAGCCCGGTCCTACCGAAAGTGAATTTGGAGACGGTCACGTTCTCGGTCGTCTTCAGCGAACCGGTGACGGGGATAACCGGGGACAGTTTCTTTCTGACCGGCTCGGCGGCGAGCGGCTCGACTCATATCGAGGATGTTTCTTGGAACATTCCGGATACGACGACTGCGACGATTACCGTTGAAGTGGACCCGCAGGCGCAAGGCACGCTCGGCATCGGCATCTTTGCGTTGCCTCAGATTGTCGGAGAGGACGGCAATGAACTCGATACTCGACTGACTTCGGAAGAGACCTACGAGATCGATCGCGCATCGCCGTCGTATTCGGGCCTTCAATACGACGTCGGTGCGACCGCAGTGCGCAGCAGCCTGCAACTCAATGAGACTGGAACGACTTACTTCGCGGTCACTCCGAATCAGTCCGGACTGTTGACGGCAGAAGAAATCCGAACGGGCATGCAAGCGGGCAGCGTTCCAATTTTGAGTTGGGGTAAGGCGACCTTCACAGAAGCGAATAGCACTCAGTCCGCCGTCTTGACGGGACTCGAAGAATTAACGCCCTACTACATTCAATTCATCTCCGTTGACGATGCGGGCAACGAGTCCGCGCCCTCCATTGGGGGCTTCACGACGACCTCGTTTCAAGTCGAGATTCTGCAAGAGGGCTCGGGACTGCTCGTAAGGGACTCGATCGGCGGGGACTCCGACGACAACGTCAGCATCAGTTACGACGCCGAACTCAATCACTTCGTTTTCGAGAATGCGTATGGTGCGATCTCGACGAGCATTCCCGGTTCGATTGGCTCGGGCCTGCGTCGCGTGAGTGTGCCGGCAACGGGCATCACGTCGCTGCAAGTCAACACGTACGACGGGACTGACTCGATCGGCGTGACGAGCAATCTGCCGCTGCTCAACGATGGCATCGTCCTCGACTCAGGTGTGATCGATGGCGATGACAACGGCGTCAGCGTGAGTGGCTCAATCAATGGCGGCGAAGGCGGCATCACGTTGAAAGGACTGCTTGTCGGCATCACTGGCGAACTGGCCGTTGCGGGCGCAAGCAAGATTGAAGTCGACTCGCTGATTCTCGACATCGGCTCAACGAATGACGGTGCCAGTCCAGTATCGATCACAACGGACGAAGGCGGAGCCAATCTCGCTGCAGCGCGCAATGTCGTCATCGCGGGGAAGATCAACCTGTCCGCAACGAACGACGGCAGCATCGCGTTCTTAGGCAATAGCAACGGTGAGTGGGTCAACGGCAACTGGGATGGCGTGCAAATCGCGGATGCTGAGATTCATGCGGCTGCCGGAAAGATCTCTTTTATGGGCATCGGCGGCGATGACTTCGGAGGGTCAACGAATAACGGCGTCTCGATCACTCGCTCGAAGCTGACGACCGGTGACGACGCCAGTTGGTCGTTCGAGGGATACGGCCGCAATGTTGAATATGCAGCCGGAGTGGCCGTTGAAAGCAGTCTGATTGAATCACACGTTGGAGCGATCTCGATCGCCGGTTCGGCGACTCAAGGCAACGGTGTCACATTGGTTACATCGACGATCAAGAACTTCGACGATGGAGAGTTTCCGGTCGGCAGCATCTCGATCAACGGCACGACGCTTAGTAATTCTTATTACGGAGTCATCATTAGTGACGACCGACCGGAAAACGTCGTCGATCTCGGCATCGTCAACGGGACGCTCAGCATCACGGGCTCATCGGTAGCGGGCATCGGTGTGTTGCTCACGAGTTCTGCCGACGTTGGTCCGGCGGATGAAACCCCGGCCTACGGAATCGTGAGCATCAACGGCACGGCCAACGGTAACGCCAATGGAGTGGTGATCGACGGCGTTGTTGGTGCTTACAACGCGTCCTGCTATTTCGACATCTACGTCACCGGCACGTCCAATGGTCCAGAATCAGGAGTCGGTGCGAGGCTCACGGGCCTGATCGCGACCGCTGGGCCGGGGGATATTTCGATTGAGGGTTCTTCGCAGGCCGATAACGGAGTCAGTTTCGAAACATGTCAGATTTTGGCACTCAATGCCGCTGATCTGACGATTCGCGGACAGACCGCGAGCCCGCTGTTTAACGACGTTGCTGTTTCTGAATGGGCATCGTTCGATGGCAGCACGCAGCCGGACTTCGTGTCGGAATTCAAACTGATCGCCAACACGGTCAACCTCGCTGCCCTCCATCAATCGGTCACGACGATTGGCGGCTTTGACCGCGTGCAGTTCGAACCGCGAGATGCATCGACGGAGATTGGTCTCGGATCTGCGCCTGGCATGCTCAATCTCTCGCAAGCGGAATTGCACGGCATTTCGCCGACGGTCGGTGAAGTGATCATCGGGTTCGACGACAGCAACGACTCCGTCATCAACATCAAAGACGCGAGCATTGGGACCGACGTCACGATCTCGGGCGGAACCATTCTGCTTTCGAGTCTTGATGTCGGTCTGAATCGAGCGACGCTCATCGCTCATACCGGCAGCATCACTCGCGACATCAATGCCGACAGTCGCGTCGAAGTGCGCGCCGGTAGCCTCGCGCTCGATGCTCACTCGGGAATCTTGGGAAGCAGCCCGATGATGCCGCTGAGCATCGATACGCAACGCCTCGCGGCTCATACCGATGATGGTCGAATCAATCTCAACATGGTCGACGATGTCGAGATCGCTGACGTTGATGGAATCTCGGGCATCTCGAACAGCAATGAGAATGGCGTCCCCGATCACGAGAGTTTGTGGCTCTCTGCGAGCGGCAAGATTGATGTCCTCTCTTCCGTGCAGAACTTTGATGAAGGCGACGTCGCCATCGCGTCGTTCGGTCAATACCCCGGAAAGGTCGATGTCGTCGAACAGTCGGTTTTGGAGCCAGTGGCGACGCCGGAAGTGATCGAGTTCAGTCCGAATGGTGACTTCGGTTACGGCATCCTCGCCGATCATCAGTCGCTCGCGGTCTATGCTCGCGATCTCAACGCGGGCGGACTGACGGTGATCGATCTGTTGTCTTTCGAGACCGACGGCTATCTCGGATTGAATGGCACGTCCGACATCGCGATCAGCTCCGACAGCGATTTCGTGTATGTCGCCGGTAGGGATAGTTACTCAATCTCGATCTTTGAGCGTCATCCGCAAACGGGATTGTTGACCTACATCGACACGCTGACGGAAACCGGTGAAGGGAGTCGGCTCGATTATCCCGAACAGCTTGAGATGAGTCCCGATGGCACCGCCTTGTATGTCGCTCAATCGGGCGGCGTCTTGCAGGTCTTGAACCGCGATCTCGATACCGGCTTGCTGACGTTCGGCGAAACGGTCTCGGGGCTTCCGGGCGAGTACGTGTCGTCAATGGTCGTCAGTCCGAATGGTAACAACATTTACATGACGGTTCCCGAAGAGAACGCTTTGATCGCGTTTATTCGCGATCCCAATACGGGGCTCTTCGGCGTCAACATCGTCCTGACCAGTGAAAATTTTGAGCCCGGCGTGCTCGCAGGGGCCAACAGCGTTGCCGTTAGCCCCGATAGTTTGAGCGTGTATGTCACGAGTCCTGATAGCGACATGCTGGTGTTGTTCGTGCAAGACCCGAACAACGGCACGTTGGCTTTCCAACAACTTCGCACGGACGCGGGAGTGCGTCCTTCGCGTGTCGAGGTCAGTCCCGATGGCTTTGAAGTTTGGGTGTACTCGGACTTACACAATGCGGCGAGAGTCTTTGATCGAGATGACAACAACAGCGGAGTCTTGACCTACAAAGAGCAGTACTCGGTCTCTGAGTTCGTCGGCGATCCGAATGAACCGCGACTCATCGAGTTCTCGACGTATGGGGATCACGTCTATGTCGGGGTGCCCGGTGATTCGCAGTTGTATGTCTTCACTCGCGAGTTCAACCTCGCGGTCATCATGACTGGCTTTGATCCCGACTACGCGTTGACCGCCGGCGTCTCCTTGATTGGGCGAGTGTCAGCCGAGGGCAGTCAGATCGAGGTCTATTCCGAGAACAACATCGCCCTGCTCGAGGGCGAGTTCTCGATGGGTGCAGCGGTCGGAATTCTCACGGCCGAACGGTCACTCATTCAGCCCGGCGGTTTGAATGTCAGCGCTCTCGGGCTGTCGCTGGAGGCCGGTAACGACATCTCGCTCAAGCACGTGCAAGCGGCCGGCTTGCTGTCGGTTCGCAGTCGCGATGGCGCGATTCGAGGTGACGAGAACGCCGCCGTGCATGCAGTTGCTCAATCGGCGCTCTTCCGCGCGGCGACGGGTATCGCAGGCGCGGAACCGTTGAGCATTGCCGTCAGCACACTCGCCGCAGTGACCGATAGTGGTTCGATCGCGATCGCGTTCGTCGGCGATGACTATGCCCCGACCATTGGTTCGGTCAGTGGCTTTGAAGGACTCAAAGTCCTCGACAATGCCGACGACAACTCGGGTGATGACGGCATTGAAGTCACGAGCTTCGCCGACATCCGAATTGATGCGCCACTCATCAATAACGATCAGGCGGTGATCTATGTCGGTGCGACCGGAGACATCGAACTCAACGCAGCATTGCAGGGGCAACTCGTTGTGCTGAGTTCGTCCGAAGGCGGCATCGTCGATGTTCGCGAAGGCACTCAAGAGGACACGAACGACATTCAGGCCGAGAGCGTTGTTCTGTTTGCAACGACGGGCATCGCCGACGGAAACGGTCTTCTCGAGACATCGACCGACAACCTCGCCGCTCACACCAACATCGGCGACATCAACATTCACAACAGTCGTGACTTGACGATTCATGTCGTTCAAGAGGCTCCGCAGTTCAGCGGAGTGTCGATCGACGATCCCAATGATCTGAACGACGAGGGCTCGCAGATTCGTCTGCTGGTTGATGGCGACCTCATGATCAACGCCGAGGTTGCCAATCACGCGGAGACATTGATCGACATCGAAGCGACGGGTGCCATCGACGTCTTCGCGCCGATTGATGGGCAGAGCGTGTCGCTGCATGGAGCAAGCTCCTCGATCACGTCGGCGGTCACTGCTTCCAACTATGTAGATTTGATTGCACCTGCGGGCGTCATTCTGCTGGGGACGATCGGCGGCGACTCGGCGAGCGTTTCGATCAACACAAACTCGATCGAGATTCACGAGACCGCATCGATCAACGGCAGCGGCACGTTCAACATCTTCCCGAGCAGTTCCGATGTTGAGATCGGCATCGCGACATCGAAGGGCGATCTCTCTTTGACTGCGGATGAATTGGACCGCATCTCTCCGAACTTCAGCACGCTGCTCTTCGGTGAGGCCGATGGCGGCAGCAACGTGATTCAACTCGATGCCTACGACTTCGCTCAGTCCGTCGGGGTTTGGGCGCAAGGCGCTCAAGGCGCGATCTCGATTGATGGAGCGCTCACGAATTCCGGCGGCGGCTTCACGTTCTATGGCGGCGACAACACGATCAATCTCGGCGCGAACGTCTCAACGAATTCGCAGCCGATCGTCTTCTACGGCGACGTGCATGTGACGACCGACAGTCAAATCTCAACGACCGTCAGCGGCAATGGCGCACTCGTTCAATTCGTCAACGACGTCAGCGGCCCGAGTGCTCTGCAAGTCGCAGCGGGCACCGGCGACGTGCGCTTTGAAGAGAGCATCAACGCGACGGCGATACTGAGTTCGTTAGATGTCTTCTCGGGGCACGATGTGCTTGTGACGTCTCCGAAGTTCTCAGTCGTAGGCAACGGGATCACGGTCAACGCCACTGGAGTCGTCACATACGCGGGCACGGCCAGTTGGGCCGACACTGATTCCTCTGTCTTCAAGACCGAAGTCGAACTCATCAAGAACGTCGGCACCGGAACGACGACTGGTGCTTTTAGTAACCTCACTGAAGGATCGCAGATCTACTTCACGACGTTTGCCGGCACGTTCTCTTACGCCTTCAACGGCGGCGACGACGTCGTGCTGACAACCGGCGGAGTGGTGTCGATCCGAGGCGACGAAAGTGCGAATCACTTCGTCATCTCACGCGATCAAGACGGCAACGTCGAAGTGCGGCGCGACGGCACTCTCGTCTCTGAGAACGCGAACGCGCAACTGTCGAACATCCTGCTGCGCGGCTTCGGTGACGACGACCTGCTGACGGTCGACTACTCGGGCGGCCTCTTCACCGCTCCGATCAACTTCGACGGCGGAGCAAACGGCACCGCAACCGGCGACACGATCGAGTACGCAGCCTTCAACGCCGATCTCGCGCAGCACATCTTCGATTCGGCCACTTCCGGCTCGATCACCGTCGGCTCAGCAAGCGTCATGCAGGTCGTGCTCTACTCGAACATCGAACTATTCACCGACGGACTGAGTGCAACGGATCGCACCATCCTCTTCCCGTCGGGCAACGACGCCATCACGTTGAGTGACGCGGGCACGGTCGGAATGCGGATCGCCTCAACAACGAGCCCGCAACTCGAGTTCGCGTTACCGAGCGGCACATTGACGATCAACGCAGGTAACGGAAATGACACCGTGACAATGCTCGGCGTCGACCCGCTCTTCACCGGCGGAGTCATCGTCAACGGCAGCGACGGAGCCGACGTGCTCGACGCGACTGCGGTCACGCGGCCCGTCACGCTGATCGGCGGCACCGGCAACGACACTCTGACCGGCACGAATTTGCCGGACTCAATCAGCGGCGAAGCGAGTAACGATCTCATCTACGGACGCGGCGGAGCAGACTCGCTCTCGGGCGGTCGCGGCCGCGACGTCATCAACGCCGGTAACGGAGACGACGTCATTGTTTGGCTCGGCGGTGACGGAGACGACGTCATCAATGGAGAAGTCGGGCTCGACACTGTCTCGGTCACGGGCGCTGACAACGCAGACTTCGGCGAATCGATCGACATCGCCAACAACGGCATTCGCACAACGCTGACTCGTCAGGCTGCGACTCAAATCGTCGCGTTCTCGCTGGACCTCGGCACGATCGAGTCGATCTCGGTTGACCTGATGGCGGGCAACGACGTGCTGAATGCGAGCGGTCTGTCGAATGCTTCTGTCATCGTCGACGGCGGCCTCGGTGACGACTCACTCACTGGCGGCATGCTGGCCGACACATTGCTCGGCGGTGACGGAGCAGACTCGATGCGCGGGGGTAATGGAGATGACATCCTCTCGGGCGGAGCAGATGCCGACATCCTCTACGGTGAAGACGGCAACGACCGAGTGAGAGGACAAGGCGCGACCGGCGATCGTCTCTCCGGCGGACTCGGCACCGACACGATCGACGGCGGCGATGGCGGTGACTTCGTGTTTGAGGTCGCGAATCAGAACTTCGTGCTCACGAATGATGGGCTCGTCGGTTCGGTGACGGGCACGGACAGCTACATCAGCATCGAAGCCGCAGACATGACCGGCGGGACGTCGGCCAACTTGCTCGATGCATCGGCCTTTACCGTCGGAGCAGTGACGCTGACGGGAGCAGCGGGCAACGACACTCTCATCGGCACTCAATACGCCGACTCGCTGATCGGAGACGACGGCGACGACATCATCGAAGGCCGCGACGGTCCCGACGTGATGCGCGGACTTGCGGGCAATGATTCGCTCGTCGGCGGTAACGGCAACGATGTCGGAGTCGGCGGCGGCGGTCGCGACACCATCATCGGCGGTGAAGGCAACGATCGTCTGCAAGGGCAGGGCGGCAGTGGTGACAACGTGCAAGGCGGAGCCGGTCTTGATGTGCTCAGCGGCGGAACCGGAGACGACATCGTCGACGGCGGCGATGGCGATGACCGCATCTTGTGGAACGACGGAGAAGGCAATGACGTCGTGATCGGCGGGCTCGGCATCGACCGTATCGTCTTCACGCTCTCGAACAACGCGCTCGAAGGAGATCACGTCACCTTCACGGAATCGAAAGGCCATATCGCCGTGCAGCGAACTGCGGGAACGGTGATCGGCGCCTTCTCTCAAGACCTCGCTGGCATCGAGATCATCGAAGTCAACGCGCTCGCCGGAAACGACGTCATCAACGCGAGCGGCCAATCACTGGCATCAATGCGTCTTAAGGGGGGTAACGGAAACGACACTCTTCTGGGCGGCGGCCTCGCGGACGTCTTAGCCGGCGGATTGGACGACGACTCCGTCAACGGCGGCGCCGGCAACGACACCCTGCAAGGTCACGGCGGCTCCGACTCGATCAACGGCGGACTGGGAGCCGACAACATCGACGTGCGAGAAGACGCATCCGGCCCCGACGGCATCGACCAAATCGCCATCGACGTGCTCGATCAAGTCTTCAAAGACGTGATCGACCTGCTGGTCTAAAGCCTCGCACGGTCTGAATTGAGGCCAATTCGGGAACTCGTTCGAACCGGTAGCTTGGGATTCCATCCCGAGCCTCAGCGGGAAAACGCTCGCAAAGTAGGTCCGAGATCGCCGTCAAAATTCGGCGTGAAGAAAGCGTCAAAGTCGAATCGACTGAGACCGTTTTCCCAACTCACACAGGATCGCAATGCCGAGCCGAGCACTCGGTAGCTTGGGATTCCATCCCGAGCCTCAGCGGGATGAAACGCTAAGCGGTTCATGGAAATTCCTGGCGCAATTCGGCCAGCACTTCGTCTGCAGGAATCGGCATGACTGTCCCTGATTCGATCGCTTCGAGACGCCGATTGAGCTCGCCTTCCCAAGCATCGTCCTTGATGTTGGCGTCCTCATGTGGCAGAGACTCCAACAAGAACCCGGCTAACTCGGCACGATCATCGCTCGGCAAGTTGGCCAACGGTGATTTCCACTCTTCGGCGAGTGCTGCCATGGAATCATCCCTTGATCAAGTGCTGTCGCGATCTATCGCAAATCGCGACAGCGTGAAGTCGAACCCAGATTTCAATTCGTTGTTTACTTCATTGCCCGTGATGCGAGCGATTCGAGGTACGCGTTCAATGCGGATTGCCACGACTTCAGATAGGCGAATCGGCATGATCGCTTTCGAAAACTGCTTCGATCTACCCAGCGAGCAATCGCATCAGGCCAACGCCAGCATTCTGTTGGCGTAGTCTCGCCCCGAGGTTGATGGCGGCAACGGCTTTCCGTCTTCCCGATAGAGCGCAAGCACTTCATCAACCATCTCGCACAACTCAGCGAACACGGCCTGTTCGTCATCGCCATGACAGCCTCCATTAGACAGGCCGGGGCAATTGCCGACGAAGCATTGGTCCTCATCAGACCATTCGACGATCTTCACCTACTTCGCACTCAGCTTCATTGGCGGGACTCCTCAATCACTACTCATGACGGATTCGAATGCTTCTGAGGCTTCAACGATCTCGTCCCAGCAGTGCATGGCATACCGCTGACATGACGCGGTCGAAGTCGCCATCGGAAAGTCGTCCCATGATGCGAACGACATCTTGTCGATCGACAGTGGCGATTACTCCTCGGACGGATGACGGCTTGACGAGTCCCGCGTCCTGCCAGTCGTCAATGAGCAAATCGCCGCGTCGAAACGGCGGCGAAATGTTGCTGGTGATCGCCGCCACAATCATCTTGATGCCGCCGTTGTTGAACTCGTTGCAACTGATGATGACCGCTGGCCTCCGCTTACGTCCGGGTTCACCGCTGAAAGCGATCTCCGTGAGGATGACCTCACCTTGGCTATAGGTGGTCATAGACGGCGTCCTCATCGTTGTCCCAAAGCTCTCGCAGGCTGCGCTGCGAAGCGGCCTGCCATGTCGCAACCAGTTCGCTCTCCGACTCCCCGTGCGGCACCACAAGGTTAAGCAACGACGCTCCGAGCACTCGCCAATGCTCACCAATCCTGACTGCCGGAGCCTGCCCCGACTCCAACAGTTGCATCACCGCCTCAATCGAAACTCGCAACAAGTCGGCAGTTTCGTCGGGCGTATAAAACACGTTTGGTTGAATCGCAGCACTCATTATTTCATCCCACCCTGAGTCATTGCTGAAATCGGCAAAACGATAAACCGTGAACACATTCTGGATCGCCAACTACGTCGAGAAGAATTGGTGCAGTTCATCGAAACAACCATCATTCAAGTACTACGGACAGTGCGGTCCTCATTCCAGTTGCCGTTACGGTAGTACCGCCAACCGTTGTCGCCATCTCGAATTTCGCTGTGATTATCGAATAGGCGTAACCCATGTGTGTTATCAGTGCGGACCAACTCAACATAGTCAGGAAGTTGATCGACAAGTTCCAACGGAATCCCACTCTCGCTGCCAATGTGCTTTTCCACCCAATGCTTTTCACTCACTCGTGAGATGTGAGATTCGTTAGTCCCACTTACAGGCTGGTACTTCCATTCGGTTCGGTCTGGCAAGAGTTGTTTTAGCGTTCCAAGCATGTCTTCAACTAACTGCCGAAAGATCCCCGGATATGTTGCCGTTGCTCTAAAGTCCAACGGCATTGGAATCGCAATCCGCGAGTCGGTGATCCAAAAGTCATACCCTTTTGACTTTCGAAACTGCATTGGCCATTCGGCATTGGGAACTCTTTCTGTGTTGACCACAAAAACGCGACCGTCGGAGTTGGGCTTATCTCGGTTACTTTCGGCAAACAGTTTTCGTTCTGTCTCACACCAAGGTGAATCATGTCTTGCGTACCGACGGGACATCACAACAACAAGCAAAGCGGAGTTGCTTGCGGCATCTCTAAGGGTCTCGGGAAGCGAGTGATTTCCACGAATCTGAGAATCGTCTCGAAAGATGCGAACGGATGATTCCGGTGCAGTAACACCCGACGGATTCATGAGCACGTCCAAGTGCTCATGAAATCGAGTCACCCAAGGTGCGGTGTCAGGATTGTCGGCGCGTCGATAGGTAATAAAGAGGTCGTATTTGTATTTCTTGAGAAATGCCATTCTGAGGTTCCTTTGATTGATGCCTACTTCGTTGCCCGTGACGCGAGCGATTCCAGGTACGCGATCAGCGCTGCGAAGTCGTCAATGGTTAGATCTTTGACGAGTCCTTCGGGCATTACCGAGACGGTTTGTTTCGCGCGTTCGTCGATGTCTTCCACTTTGATCTTTAGCTCGTTGCCCTCGGCGTTGCGGATCGTCACGACGTCGGCGGCTTCGTTGGTCACGAAGCCCGTTAAGGACTTGCCGTCATTTAAGACGAAGATGTTCGTCACGAAGCCTTGAGCGAGCGTTTTGCTCGGCAACAGGATTGATTCGATGAGCTGCTCGCGCTTGTAGGTCTTCGCGACGTTCGGCAAGTACGGGCCTCGGATCGGTTCGTCGGCTTTGACGGTGTGACACTTGTTACATGTCAGCTTCGAGTACACGCCTTCGCCTCGGGCGGCGTCGCCTTTCATTTTCATCACTGCCGCCAAGATGTCTTCCGGCTTCATCGTGATTAGCTTCGGGCCGGTCGGTGCGGAGGAAGAAATCTTCCAGGCGTCGGCCAGCTTCTTGGCTTGAGCGGCGACGTCTTTGTTCGCGTCGCTCAGGCCGTCGCGGATCAGGTCTTCTTGAGAGCGGGTGTTGAAGGACTCGGCCGCTTGCAGCAGCGCGAGTCGGCGTCCGGGTTTCGCCCAGGCGGCGGCAAGAGCGTTCTCGGCTTCGTCTTTGTTGGGGTTCTTCTTGTTCTTCTTGCGGTCTTCGGCGAGCAGCAACGTGCCGCCGTCGATCCACTGATTGCTGGTGTCACTTGTCGCCAGTGCGAGCAACGTCTTCGCATGACGGTTCAAGGTCGCGAGGTCTTTGAAGGTGTTGAGCGCCTCGGCCGTAGGTTGGGATTCCATCCCGACCGACTTCGAACCGGCGCTTGCTTCCAATGCCGTGATCGCCGCTTTGAATGCCTCGGCGTTCGAAGATTTCAAAAGCGCGACGATCGCTTGAGTGCGTAGCTCGGCGGAAGACTCTTTCGAGGTCGCGGCGTTGCTCACGATCGGCAGCGCTTCGGTTGAAAAATTGCCGCTGCGATAGATCGCTCCGACAACTGCCGGAACGAACTGCGGATTGGTTTGAGCCTTCGTCAGCAGCGTCTTCAAACCGTCCTTGAGTTCGATGCGATGTCGTGCCAATTGAACGGCGAGGAACTGCGTGCCGGCCGCGTCGGCTTTATCGAGTTCGCTTTGCAGGACGGCGGCGATCTTGTCGGTCTCGGCCCATGCTTCCGGTTGAAAGTACGGCCCGCGCGTGTCCGGTCGAGTGCCCCAGCTATTGCCCTTCCACTCGCCTTCCATGAAGTGCAAGCGGCACAACGCAACGAGCAAGCCGTTGCGTCGCTCAACATCAGTCTCATTAGCAAGCAGCGAGATCAGAGCATCCACATTGCTCCGTGTGTGAATACTTTGCAGCACTCGGAGGGCTCCTGATCGGGCGGCTTCAGAGGCGTCTCTCCCTCTGACGATCAGGGCACACGCCGTCTCGGCTTTCAACTTGATCAGGCTTTGAATCGCTGTGTGCCGCACGATCGGATCTTCGTCGCTGAGTGGCGGAAAGGCATCAGTCGGAACCGGCGGTAACTTCAATCGCGCCCGTGCTACGAGGGACTCAAGCCGCGTTCTCGGATAGGGATCCATCAAGCCTTTGAGGATCGGGTCGATGATCGTCGACTCCTTCTCGCCCTCACGATCTCCGAACGCCCGAATGATGTAGGGACGCAATTCCGCGTCGAGCTCTGCCAAACGAATCAGAGCGGCATGTGATTCGACTCCGAGTCCTTGCTTGAGCGTAAAGACTGCTGCGACGCGCGAGGCGATCGGATTGACCTTCATCGCTGTCTCGTTAATGCCTCGAATCGTTTCGTTGTTCCAGTTCTTCGCTCCCGCTCGCAGCAACGCTCGCTGGCCTTCGAGACGACGACGATGACTCGGGGAACTCAGTGCCTTCACGGCTTCAGCGAGGTTTGAAAAATCTGGCAGCGGCTCGACCTTCAGACCTTTCGGGCGCAGGCGGATCACCGAGCCAACATCTTCGCCGTTGTAGGTGAAGGTGGCTCCCTTCCAGCTTGTCGCGAAGATCGCGCTGTTCGCGTCGACGTCGAGATCGGTCACGCGGTTTAGGCCGAGGAACTCGTTTTGGTCGGCTGTAAAAGTTGCTCCACTGGGCGTCATCTGATGACGAAACACCATCGAGCGGCCCCAGTCGGCGGTGTAGAGCGCGGGCGAAAAGCCCTTCGGAAAACCGGGCTCGTCGAGGAACAACGCTCCGCAACCCGAGCCTCCCCCGTAGTCGGCGAGCGGCTTGATGATCTCGTCGCCGAAGTTCATGTAGAGGCGCGGGTAGCCGTGATCTTCGAAACCGGTGAAGTGGTGCAGGCGGATGTCCCAACCGCCGCCATCGTTCGTGTTGTCGCGCGTAAAGCCGTTGAGCAGCGGATCGACTGCGACTTCGAGAATGTTGCGTGTGCCGTTCGAGTAGGTCTCGAGGCCCGTGCCATCAGGTCGGACTCGCACGACCCCGCCGCCGCGCAGTTGCAGCTTGCGACCGTCCGTGCCCTCGGCTTGCATGAAGCCGAAGTCGCCGATCGCCAAATAGAGCCAACCATCAATGCCGAGCGTCACTCCGTTTGAAGTGTGATCCGCCGGTCGGTCCTTGAAACCGAACGCGATGTCCTTGACGAGTATTTTTTGTTCCTCGGCAATGCCATCGCCGTCTCGGTCAATGAAAGCACTGAGGTGCGGCGGGTGCATGACGTAGAGCCGGTCGTGATCCCAAACCAAACCGCGCGGCGAATCGACATCGGCGACGAAGAATTTTGATTCGTCCGCCTTGCCGTCTCCGTCGATGTCTCGCAGACGCAGGATCGAACCGCGCTTCAACTGCCGATCGAGCGATCCGTTCTTATCGACCGAGACATACACCGTCCCATCCGGAGCAGCGGCGACGAACGTCGGATAGTTCACGGCTGGAGGCGCGGCGAACAACGTCGCCTCGAACCCGTCGGGCACTTTGACGTCAGTCAGCTTCGATCGTTCGGCCTCAGCCTTTGCCGCGAGCGGATCGACTTTGATCTTCTCATCACCGAAGAGTTGCAGTTCCCACAAGCTGACCCAATGGCCGGGCAACGTGCCCTTGCAGGTGACTCGGACATAACGCGCGGTCGCATCGAATTCATGAGTGGACTTCGAGTCCTTGTAGTGCGCGTGATCGACGACTTGCTTCCAGTCCTTCGTATCATCAGAGGTCTCGACGATGTAGGAGTAAGCGGCGGTGCGATCTTCCCAATCAATGTGGCAGCCATTCATGCGAGTCGGCTTGCCGAGATCCACTTCGATCCACTGCGGGACACTGCCGCCATCCGCGCACCAGCGCGAGCCTTGTGCTCCATCAACCGCGTTCTTCGCATCCTGACCGGCTTGAGTGCTTGAGACTCGCACCGGCTTCTTCAGCGCGAGGTTGACCGGTACGAACTGCGGTTCGGAGGGCTTTGCGGCTTTGAGGTAGGAAATATTACCCGTAGCGGAAATCGTCAGATTTCCGTTGCCTGCAACTGACGCGTCGGAAGTCTGACGACTTCCGCTACGAGGAAGAGGAGACTCATCCAACTTCCCGCAGGCCCACAGCACGCCGCGAGTCAGCAGATCCAAAAACTTTGGATCGCTCACAGTCTCGTTGTGATGACCAAGAGTCGTGCCGAAGACGCGCGTCTTCTTGTCACCGAACTCATTGGTCCAAACGCAGACCTCTTCATTGCCCTTCTCGCGATTCTTAGCCGACGCCAATGGATGCGCGGTCGGCCAAACTTTCTCGATCCAATACAGCTCGCCAGCAGGGTTGAACCAACCGGCTCCCCAACCGCGCATGATGGGATGCTCGGCATCTCGATTGAGCACCTCATGCGGGTATGCCGCCCCATGCTGCCGCGAAGTGACGCCGCAGAACTTGAACCAGTCATCGCGCCCGTCGCGATAGCAGTGCATCGCGCAGTGAATGACGACTCCGGGCAAGCCATCGCGATGCGGCTTCAAGATGTTGTCGACCCACTCGGTGTCTTTGACGTCGGCGAAGCACTCATCGTGAATGACAACATCAAAGCCCTGCGACCAATCCTTCGACTCATACAAAGGAATCTTCGAGTTCGTCGCCGATCCGCCCTGCCGAGCAACGGTCACATCAATATGAGCCCGCTGCCAAAGCCCCTTCGCGATGAGCTCCTTCTGGATGTCATAATCATGACAGCACCCGCCCGTAACGAGCAGTGCCTTCAGCGGCTTCAGCGGAGTGCCATCAGCCGGCTTGTCTTGAGCCTGTATTGAAAATGACATGGCGAACGCCGCGCAGAGCAGCGAACAGAGGCGAGACAGTTTCATTATTCGGGGTCTCATGGGTTTCGAATTAGGAGTTTGATCACACACAACCAGCCGCAATCGTCGTCAACGACGAATCCGCGCTAGCCGTTCGACAAATGGGGTACTCAAGACTTGAGGCTGGCTTTTGTCATCGCTCAACAGTTTGCGGAGCAAGTATTCGCCCCAGCCATTCTTGTTGGTAACGAAGTCGCCGCCGACTTGTCTCACGCAAGCGGGCTTAGGGCGAACTCGGCGCAGTGAGCCGATAGCAGGTTGAAGGAGAGTCCGATCTGGAGTCTTGAGCTTGTGGTTGCCCCAGTCCTTATTCGGCCAACCGTCTGGAGTCTGTTTTAGGCCCAATGCCCGTCGCACTGCTTTCTCATCAAAGGTCATCAGGACCTCGAACATCGGCTCCATGCACAGCGCGAGTACCATGCCGGATCTTAATCGCGGCGGTGAGAGGCGTTGCTCTTTTGACATCGCCTTCAACTCGGCATGTCGTTGCTGTGCCTGAGTCTTCCAAATCTCCTCTAACGATTCGGACTTTGACTGCCCCAAGAACTGGTAGAGGTCGAGCGTTTCCTGATAGCGGCAATATTCGTCATTGGGATTCCAACTTGGCACGAGATCCCATGCGACAACCGCTGCCTCGAACTTATCGTCCTTCAACATGCGTGCGAGATATTCATCGAACGGTTCCGCTCCACCGCTCATCGTCGGATTGCGCGGGTCCATCGCGACGAGATGCTTCTTCGACATCGGATAGATGAACTCGAACTTCGGAACTCCGACAGACTCACACAACAGGTCGTTCCAAATTGAGACCAACGGATCTGCGCGACGAGAGCATTCAGACGCGTCTGTCGAGCCCTCAACGAATAGGGCGACTCGTTTCACGGTCATCATGCACCCTATTTCTGATTGACATAGCGAGTGCCCGCCGGAATCGATTTGGCGAAGGCTTTGACCTCTTTGCGATTCGCGAATCGCTCGTAGACGGTTTCTCCATCGACGCGCCGTACCTGCAAGATGCAGTCGAGGTTTACATGGTCCAGTAGCCACGGGGAGTGGGTCGTGAGTACGACCTGCGTGCCGGTGTCAGAGGCGGATTGTAGATGCTGAAGAATCTTGAGAGTCGTCCACGGATCTAGCCCGTTTTCGATCTCTTCGATGCACAACAACGACGGCGGCGGCTCGTGTGCGAGCAGTGCCAAAATCGCCGTAATGCGACGCGTTCCTTCGGAGAGCATCCACGCGGGAATGGCAAACTCAGATCGCCCGGACCGTCCTCGATAGGGCATACGTTCCTTCAAGCTGTAGTTGACCTTCACGTCTCGACCAACAGTCTCGCCCGTGACTTCGACCCCCTGAATGCCTTCCAAGATCTGTTGAATGTTGAAGACGAGTTCTTCGCGCTGGTCCTCGTCGAGTTCGTTGAGAAGAGCGGGCAATTTCTGCCCTTCTTCGTCGAGAAGTGGGTCGAACGATTTGCGTTGTGCTAGCGATCCATCCGCGAGTCGATTGGGGCTGAGTCGAAGGAAAACAGCCCGCCGCCAGAAGTCTCGCACCGTCGCAAACAAAGTCGCGTCGCCGTTTGGTTTCGACTCGGATGCAAAGGAGAGTGCTAGCCTTTCAGGATCTGACGATGTGACGCCGCGCACGGTCTTGGCTTTTCCGTCGACATCGATCACACGCAATCCATCAGAATGGGTTGCGATGTAAGACGCGTTGACCCGCCCCTGCTCGTTGATCACAGAGAGCGCCTCCTCACTAATGACGGGCGCGGCTTCTTGCTGGCAGACCTCTAAGTCGTATCTCGTGCGATCGCTCCAATTCAGGCTGATCTTAAAGTGTGGTACTTCCGCCCGAGAGCGAAGATTGATGAGGTCTTGAATCCCCCAGTACCGCTCGCACGCCTCTCGAGCGTCCCGTCGAATCGCGGTGTCGACCCACTGCAGCGCCTCAATCACGGTGCTCTTGCCGCTGCCGTTTCGACCGATGAGCACATTGAATGACTGCAAAGGAATTGGATCCGGTTTGAACGCCGCCTTGAAACGTTCCAGATGCACCGAAGAGAGTTGAAACACGGGGTTGATTCCTGTGGCCGAGGAGTCTGTTGAACGAACAACGCAAGCTTGGACAAAGGCAACACAGTAAGTGGCTTGCCAACAACTTCCCCAAAACTTGCAATGATCTGATTCTATCGACTCCCTGTCGCTTGTGAGTCGAACGAGATGCTCGTGTCGATCAAGCCGCATCGCTCTTCGAGACATCCATTGCCGCCGATCCGCCCTGCCGAACAACGGTCACATCAATATGAGCCCGCTGCCAAAGCCCCTTCGCGATGAGATCCTTTTGGATGTCATAATCATGACAGCACCCGCCCGTAACGAGCAGCGATTTGAGCGGCTTGATGCTGCTGGCCAGTGCGTCAACGGGTTTGTCATCGGCGTCGGCACAGACGCTTGAGGCGAGAGCCACTACGAGCAGGCAAAGAGTCTTGAAGTGGTGAGCTAACACGAATGCGGTTCCTCATTGAATGATGGAAGAGAAATTCCACCGGTGAATTGGGGACAGGTTCCGAGTGCTCGATCTTAGAGGCAGACGGTTTGAATTGCGGCCTTCCGGCAGGGAGTGCGGAGTGAGGCTCGATCGAGGCCACTCAAGAATGGATCGCCAAACAACTCGAAGAAACCGTCTCCGCGTATCGCCCATCCGCCAACCACGAATTCAAAGCAACTCAGTCCCACGCACCCATTTCAAGGCGAGCGTCCGGGGCGGTTTCATCATGCCAGTGCTGACCGGTAGCTTGTCCGTGCTTCGTATGACGACAACGTCGTCTCGCCGGTTGCAGGCGACATGCACGGATAACGGCGGTGGGGAAGTGCTTCTCGATGAAGGTCGCGTACTCGATCAACTGGTCCACTCATTGTTGGGATGGGGCTCATGCTTAAGACTTTTTGCGTTGGTGTTTGTGTAGTTTTAAGCACATTCATGGCACTTGCTGCGGATGAGCTTGTCCTCAAGAAGGGCGACCATATTTGTTTTGTCGGCAATGGACTGGCCGAGCGGATGCAGCACTTTGGCTGGCTGGAAACTTTGTTACATGCTCGGTTCCCCGAGCATGAATTGGTCATTCGCAATCTCGGCTATAGCGGCGATGAGATTGATGGTTGGCAGAATCCCAATCATCGACTGCGCTCGATGTCGTTCGGGTCGCATGACGAGTGGCTCAGTGGGAACGCTCCGGTGCCTCAGCCGGGGAAGCTGTCGTCGCGCGATCGGGAAGGAAACAGAGTTCGCGAGAATCGCTTCGAGCTCACCAATACGAAGGCTGACGTCATCTTCGCCTTCTATGGCTACAACGAATCGTGGGCCGGTGAAGCCGGGTTGCCTCAGTTCAAACAGAACGTCGAGGGCTTCATCAAGCACACGCTCAGCCAGAAGTACAATGGCAAGTCCGCTCCGCAGTTGGTGCTGTTCTCGCCCATCGCGCATGAGTTCATTGCGGGCGATCCCAATCTGCCGAGCCAATCTGAGATCGAGATTTCAAATGGCAGATTGAAGGCGTACTCGGCGGCGATGGGGGAAGTGGCTAAAGCCAACGGCGTGCGGTTTGTGGATCTCTTCACGCCGACGATGAACGCCAGACGCTATCTCAGTGAGTTGCCGCTGGGCCGCGCATTTACCGCTCTGCAACGAGTTGAGACGAAGACTCCGGCGTTCGTCCCAACTGGTGATTTTCAGTGGACGATTAACGGCGTTCATATCAACGAGGTCGGCGATCTATTGGTTTCGTCATTGGCGTTTCGCGGCCTATTAGGTGACGCCGCGTATCAACCCAATCGCGGAGACGCGCGCCTCAATGCCGCTGTCATCGACAAGAATTTTTACTGGTTCAATCGCTATCGCGTGACGGACGGGTTCTCGACTTATGGCGATCGAGCCTTTCTCAAATTCACCGAGGGACCCGGTGGGTATGGGGACGGGCTCTCGAATTACTCGGTAGGGCAACGCGAACTCGATGTGCTCGACCAGATGACGAGCAATCGCGATCAAGTCATTCGGAAGTTTGCGAAGGGACAAGGTGCGAAACCCGATGACTCAAAGGTCTCGCCGTTCATTCCGGTCATCTCGAATAAGCCCGGTGAGCTACCCGGAGGCAAGCACAAGTTTCTTTCCGGCGAAGAAGCCATCAGCAAGATGACCGTCGGCAAGGGACTCAAAGTCACGCTCTTTGCCGATGAGGCGATGTTTCCGGAACTCGTCAATCCGGTGCAGATGGCCTTCGATACCAAAGGCCGATTGTGGGTCGCGGCTTGGCGCACTTATCCGCATTGGAAGCCGACCGAGCCGATGAATGACAAGCTGCTCATTCTCGAAGACACGAATGGCGACGGTCGCGCGGATGTTTGCAAGACGTTTGCTGGTGATATTCATAACCCGACCGGCTTCGAGTTCTGGAATGGCGGCGTCTTAGTCGCTCAAGGGCCGGACGTGCTGTTCCTCAAAGACACCGACGGCGACGACAAGTACGACATCAAAGAGCGCGTGCTGCACGGCTTCGATACCGCCGACACGCATCACACCATCAACAGTTTCACGCTCGATCCGGGCGGGGCTCTCTACATGCAAGAGGGCACGTTCCATCACTCGCAAATTGAAACTCCGTGGGGGCCGCCGCGCCGCGTCGCGAACGGAGCCGTCTTTCGGTACGAGCCGCGTACTCAAAAGACCGACGTCTATGTGAGCTACGGCTTCGCGAATCCGCACGGGCACGTCTTCGACAAGTGGGGACAAGACATCGTCGTCGATGGCACCGGAGCCGTGCCGTATCACGCTCCGCTGTTCTCGAGTCATTTAGATTACCCCCACAAGCACGGGGGAACTCCGACGGTGTACAAGCAACGCACAAGACCGTGCTCGGCGATCGAGATCCTGTCGAGCAGCCATTTTCCCGAAGAGTTCCGCGACAACTTGCTGGTGCTGAACGTCATCGGGTTTCAGGGGATTCTTAGATACAAGCTGCATGGATCGAATGGCGATCGGCCGGCGGCAGGTTCTGATGCCATTCGTCCCAGAAGTCCCAACAGTCCCATGAATCCAATGGGACGAACGGGACCACTGGGACGAATGGAGGAAGCCGGTTCGGAAACCAATCCCGGCTCTTCGTTAGGCGCGACCGAACTGGAGCCGATTCTGTTCTCATCCGATCCGAACTTCCGACCGGCGGATGTCGAGGTCGGGCCTGATGGCGCGATCTATTTCACCGATTGGCAGAACCCGATCATCGGGCACATGCAGCACAACCTCCGTGATCCCAGTCGCGATCAAGAACATGGCCGCGTCTATCGCGTGACGCATGACGGCGGAAAGCTCACACCAAAGCAAGACCTGACAAAGACTCCGATTCCGAGTCTCGTTGACGGCTTAGCGGATCCTGATGATCGACGTCGGCACTTGCGTCGCATCGAACTTTCGAGCCGACCGACGGATGAAGTCATCAAGGTTGCCAATGAGTGGCTGAAGGTCATGTCGTCGGAAGCGATCATCGAGAATCCGGCCATCAAGAAGATGCCGAAGCTGATTCGCGCTGCGTTGATCGAGCATTCGGTTCTCGAAGTCTTGTGGCTGCATCAGGCTCATAACCGCATCAATCTGCAACTGCTGGAGCGGGTGCTGTCGTCGAACAATGCCGACGCGCGAGCCGCGGGACTGCGAGTGCTCGCGGCATGGCGCGATGATTTGCTCGGGCTGCCGGGCAACTTGCCGAGTGGAGCTTCTATTACAGACGCGCGCGACAAGTCTCATCAACGCGCGATCGAGTTCTTGTTGCGAGCCGCTGCGGATGACTCGGCGCGCGTGCGACTGATGGCGATTTGGGCGGCGAGCTTCATTCCGAAAGGGGAGGCTTATGAGGTGCTGCTCGTCGCTCGCGAGCATGCGATGGATGCGCCGCTGACTCACTTGAGCAACGAAGTCGCGCGCACGTTGCAGCCGTTGTTTGACGAAGCTGCGAAGGCCGGTCGCGCAGTCGTCTTCAAGACAGATGCCGGACGACGGCACGTTCTCAAAGGACTCTCGAACGAAAGCTTGCTGAAGGAGCCGCGCGATCGAATCGTGCTCGTCGAGATGCTCTATCGCTCGGGGCTGAGCGACGCTCAGCGACGTGACGCGGTGAAGGCATTGGCTCAGATCGAGAAGGTCAGCGAATTGCAGGTGCTCATCGCGGCGATCAATGCGCTTGATGGCGGAGGTAGCCGAAGTCGTGAGACTTCGGACTCCGTTGCGCGGCTTGTCGGAAGTCTCACGACTTCCGCTACGAAGAAGGTCGAGCAGAGCGTCATCTTCGATCTCGTGCGGCAGCTCACCAGTCGCAGTGCAACAGAACTTACACTTGCGCGAGCGGAGTTAGAGAAGCTCGCAACGTCGGCGAAGCAGCCGATCTTTCGGCAGATTGGTTATGTGTCGTTGATCGCCGTTGATGGGCACGTTGATGCCGCCTGGAAGCTCGCGAATGCGGAACCGCGCCGAGTGGTGGACTTCGCCAATGCGCTGCCATTGGTCAGCGATGCCTCAGTGCGAGCGACGCTTTATGAGCGGTTGCTGCCGTTGCTGAAGCGCGACCCGGCGGCGAAGTCGAAAGGGACCGAAGGACGGTTTGTTCGAGTGGAGTTGCCCGGTCGAGGCACGCTCACACTGGCTGAGGTCGAGGTCTATAGCGACGGCGTGAATGTCGCTCGGCGCGGTAAGGCCAGTCAGAAAAATACGGCTCACGGCGGCGATGCAGCTCGCGCGATCGATGGCAATAAGTCCGGCACGTATGGCGACGGCGGGCAGACTCATACCGAGGAAAACACCGAGAACCCGTTCTGGGAAGTGGATCTCGGTGACGAACAGCCGATCGAGCAGATCGTCATCTTCAATCGCGTAGAAAGTGATCTCGGCAATCGGCTCAGCGGCTTCACGCTCAAGGTGTTGGATGCCAATCGCGCCGAAGTCTTTAAACAAGAACGCTTGCCCGCTCCCGCCGAGAAAGCGGCGATCGCACTGGAAGGCGGCGGCAAAGATTCGCTCGTGCGTCGAGCGGTCATGCAAGCGCTGACGACCGTGCGCGGACAAGAACTCAAGACGTTTCAAACTCTGAAGCCGTTCGTCATCGAGAACGATGATCGCCTCGCGGCCATTCGCGCTCTGCAGCGCATCCCGAGATCAAGCTGGCCGAAAGAAGACGCACCGGCATTGGTCGCGGTCTTGTTGGAGTCGATCAAGAAAGCTCCCGCCGATCAGCGCACGTCGCCCGCGCTGCTTGATCAATTCGAGTTCGCGGACGCTCTGTCATCTTTGTTACATCCGGAACAAGCAAAGCAGATCCGCAAGCAGCTCGGGGAACTCGGCGTGCGCGTCATCAAGATTGGCACGGTCTTCGAGAAGATGAGCTACGACAAAGAGATCGTTGCGGTGCAAGCCGGGAAGCCGGTCGAGTTCGTCTTAGAGAACAGCGACCTCATGCCGCACAACTTCGTGATCTTGCAACCGGGGTCGCTCGAAGAGATCGGACTGCAAGCCGAGGCCAATGCTCAGCAACCGGCGTTCGCGGCAGCAGGCTTTGTCCCGTCGTCTCCGAAGGTGCTCGCGAAGAGCACGCTGCTGCAACCGCGCGACTCGCAGAAGCTGAGCTTCAACGTGCCGACTCAACCGGGCGTTTATCCGTTTGTCTGCACGTACCCCGGACATTGGCGGCGCATGTTTGGCGCGCTGTATGTCGTCGCGGATCTCGATGAGTACCTCGCGAACCCCGATGCCTATTTGGCGGCGGCGAAGGTGCAGCCGATTGATGCTCAGTTGAAAAACAACCGCCCGCGCACCGAATGGAAGTTCGAAGACTTCGCGCAGGCCGCTGAGGCACTCGATCACGCGGCGATGGGACATCATCACGGAGACGATCATGCGAAACGCAGCTTCGGTAACGGCAAGCAGTTGTTCGCGGTCGCGAACTGCATCGCCTGTCACAAGATCGGCGACGTCGGCAAAGAGTTCGGCCCGGACCTGACAAAGCTCGACGCGAAGCTAAAGCCGAGCGACATCCTGAAGGACATTCTCGATCCGTCGCTGCGGCTGAATGAAAAATTCCAGTCAAACATCATCGAGCTGCAAGACGGCAAAGTGGTGCAAGGCATCGTCGTTGAGGAGAGTGGCGACATCATCAAGCTGGTCGAGAACCCGCTGATCAAGACCGAGCCGATCCTCATCAAGCGCAACGACGTCGCCGCTCGAGTTCGTTCAAAGGTCTCGATCATGCCAAAGGGACTGTTAGACAAACTGACCCGCGACGAGATTCTGGATCTCGTGAGCTACGTCGCTTCGCGCAACAACAAGGACGCCGCGATCTTCAAAGGCGGGCATGCACATTGAGAGTCGAACGAGTGCTGGCGCGTTTTGAGGTTGCGCTGTTCGATGTGGAGTGCGGCGATTCATCGCCGCTTTGGGTTTGCGGCGTAGCCGCTCTTTGTTTTTTCTGTCGAGTCGGCGCTGCGTTAGAGGCGGAGAGAAAACAAAGACAGACACCCGCAATGAAAGCACCTCAAGCTCGGGAGCTGATCGCGGTGGTGCTGGAAGAGCACCTGCAAGCGAACACCTTGCGGCATAAAGCCGAAACCGCCCAACGCTGGCTGATGCGAAACGAACTCACCCGCGCGGCCTACTACAAAGCTCGCAACCTCCTGCCGCCCGAAAGGGAACCGCCGAAAACCGGAAGCGGACAGTCGACTTAAAGAGGCATGAAGCCTGAACCGTGTCTTCGAATTGAGACCTCACCTTGAACTGTGCTGAGTTCCGCCTTCGGGCGACTTTGGCCTTATTGAACCAGCGCGTTGAGTGAGACGAGGCCCGCCAGTTCGTCACGTAGTCGCCTCAAGACGCGGGACTTCGCCATGCGGATTGCGGACTGAGTCATGTTCAACTCGGCGCAGATATCGGCGGGCAAGGCGGCTTCGATGGCGGTTCTCCAAAACGCTTGCCAGGTGCGCGGCTCGAATTCAGACCGGATCAATTCGAGTGCTCGCTGAGTGACAGCGGCTTCTTCGCTTTCAGCATCAGAATCGTCGCCGAGCGGATCGGGCGAATCTTTGAGACGCCGGTATGCAGTCGTCCCGCCGGCAGCTGCGGGGCGGTCGGCATGCCGTCGATAGAAGTCTGCAATGCGACGCTGAGCGATGACTCGCAGCCATCCTCGAAACGAGTCCTGCGGTCGGTCGTATCGGAACTGACCGAGCTGCTTCGAGACCGACAGGAAGATGTCCTGCACGACGTCATCGACATCGTGACTTTCGATCGACGCCAACTGGCACCAGCGATCAACGAGCGGACCGTAAAGTTGCACGATCCTTTTCCATGCGTCGGAGTCGTTGCCGCGTGCACGCTGCAGCAAGCTCGGACTTGTCGGGAGAGCCACAGATTGCGGATGTGTCAGGCTTTTCGATTCGGAGTCGAACGTCGTCACGATCTCTCGCTGTTGAGGGCCGATTTGCGATGCTCGGCAATGGGCACTGCATGGTGGACGCAGCAAATAGAGGAGAATTCCCGCCAACCTCGAAGGATGGTACATCAGCCTCAGTTCGCCGTCTTCGAAGGACGCGATGTCAGTTGCTCGGCATCGCGCTCCCGTGTGAGTTGGAAACTCGGGCATGGTTCACGGTGAGGTTGCAGAGCCGCGCCCGTCAGGAAGCGGAATCC
>CAZNMS010000064.1:0-26083 GCA_964573505.1 uncultured Planctomycetaceae bacterium
GGGCGAGCCGGACGGAGACGACTCAAATTCAGCGCCGGAGTGCCGGTCACACCCTAATGCAAATTGCAGGCTGCCCGTTCTCCACTGACGCAGGGCCAGCGGAGAGCTATGCCCTGCAATCCATTCGTGTCCGACCAATTCAGCCATAGCGACCTCGGCTCATCGCGTTGATGCTCGGTCGCAACTCGATCGCGAAGTTGTGACTTCTTGAGGCAGTCACTTACGCTCGCTGCATCGGCACGCTGACAACACAACGGCCGCTTCTTCGCACTCCTTCCTTCGGAGCCGTTCCCATGATGAGTCAGTTTTCGCGTCGCACGTTCTTGCGCGGTGTTGGCGTCTCAATGGCGCTTCCATGGATGGAGTCGCTCACGGTTTGGGGCGACGAATCGAAAGCCGCGAAGAGCGGTGCTCAAGCTCCCATTCGCACGGCAGTGCTGTTCTCCGGCAACGGCTTCCATAGCAAAGAGTGGTGGGCCAAAGGCGAAGGCAAAAACATGGAGCTCGGCAAAGTGCTCGCTCCACTGACCGACTTCCGCGAGAAGCTGCTCGTCGTGCGCGGACTGTTCAATGCCGAAGCGCTCAAGGGGAACATTCACAGTTCGCAGACCGGCAACTTGTTGTCCGGCGCACCGCTCGCTTCCGGCGGCGAGATCAAGTCGGGCACGAGCGTTGATCAGCTCATCGCTCAGCGCTACGGCGGCTCAACGAAGGTCCCGAGCCTCGTGCTCGGCTGCGAGAAGTCGAATCCGTCGGTCCATAAGAACTACTCGATGCTCTACAGCTCGCACATTTCATGGAGCTCACCGACGACCCCTACTCCGCTTGAGCTCTATCCGGCATTGGCCTTCGATCGGCTCTTCAAAGATGAAGTGCAGCGCGGTGACAAGAGCGTGCTCGATGCCGTGCTCGCCGACGCGAAGGGCTTCCGCAAAAACATCAGTGGAGCCGATCAACGCAAGCTCGACGAGTACCTCGACTCCGTGCGCGAGATCGAGCAACGCATCGAACAAGCGGGCAAGCGCGGTGAGCTTCAAGGCTGGCGCCCGACGCTCGATAAGCCGAACATCCCGCGTCCGGCAGACGGCATCCCTCAAGACATCTCCGAGCACATGCGTTTGATGTGCGACATCCTCGTGCTCGGTTTTCAAACCGACACAACGCGCGTCTGCACGCTGAAGCTCAACAACGACCATAGCTCACTGAGATTCCCGCATCTCAACGTCGACTACATGATCCATCACTTGCTGTCGCACTCCGACACGGCGGATTGGCTGAAGGTCAATCAGTTCTTCTTAGAGCAACTGGGCTACATCGCGCGAAAGCTCGACGCGATTCAAGAAGGCGAACGCACCGCGCTCGACAACTCGATGTTGCTGTATTGCTCAAGCATGCTGACCGGCAATCACGACGCGACGAACTTGCCAGTCGTGCTCGTCGGAGGAGCCGGCGGCCAAATCAAAGGCGGCCGGGTGCTCGACTATCTCGGCAAGCCAAACCGCAAGATGTGCAGCCTCTACTTGTCGCTGCTAGATAAGGTCGGCGTACAGTTGAAGTCGTTCGGCGACTCGAACGAACGCCTCGCTGAGGTGTAAGAAGAGCTGCATCTCCGCATGTCTTTTGGACGCCCCGTTCTTAGATGCTTCTTTCGTAACCTCAGCGCGCCGTGCGCGTATCTCGTTACGACAGATCTCCTCTGCGTCCTTCGCTCCTCTGCGGTCAAAGCCAATTCCATGAACCGCAGAGGAACGAAGGTCGCAGAGAAGACATCACCGGATTCGCCTATTCCTCGGGGTTGCGAGTGCAACCGGCCTTAGAGCGTTGTTCTCAGACGAAGGTCGAAAAGGCGGCACTCATCCTCTTTCAACCACTGAGTCGGCGATCGGACGATGGTGCAGTTACGCGATTGGTCATTCATTCCCGGTCCAAAGGCTGATCCGCCGACGTGCAGTACTGCGCTGCTCGATTTGATCGAGCATCAGCCTTCGCAGCTTGCAGATGCGATTTCGGCATTCCCCGGCATCCGAACAACTGAGTCACCTGATGGGGATTGGCGGAAATGGAAAGCCGAGTGGTGCAACGGACGCAGCCGAATCGTGATAGGTATGTCGCTGTTCGATGACGAAGCCGTTGCGTGGGGCGGTTGTCCGCTCAATGGAGAATGCGAACTCTCAGAGATTGTGGCTTTGTGGGAATGGATTCGAACTCGCTGTGAGGGCGTCTGGATGCACAACACCAATTGCGAAATCCATACGCCGGAGTCGTTCTCGCGACGATTTGCCAGCGCAGACTCATCATCAGGGCGGCATTCCGGTTGAAGTCGTTCGGCGACTCGAACGAGCGCCTCGCTGAAGTGTAAGTAAGAATTCTTACCGGTCCCCGTAGCATGGGCTTCTAGCCCGTGCTGGCCGGCGACTGCGAGGCAAGCACGAACATTGCAAAAGCGGCACGGACTGAAAGTCCATGCTACGGCGATCGCAACGTCAGCAGCGCGTCTTGCGAATGGCCCATGAAAACGAAAAAGCCGAGGCATTGCTGCCTCGGCTTCATCAATGGCGGGGGCCGGATTCGAACCGACGACCTCGAGGTTATGAGCCTCGCGAGCTACCAGGCTGCTCCACCCCGCGTCATGTGGGCGGGATTATTGCGGGCGACCTTTCGAAGTCCAGCAACGCTGCGCAGCAAATTGCCTTCGCGAGCAAGAATCGAGCAATTGCCCCTGCAACATGAGCAATCCGCACGATCCGAAATTCAACGCAGGCGTCGAATTCAGCGAGTCGCAGAGCGACTCGCCTACTCATACAGCTCGCGGACCGAACTGAGTTGTTTAACGGCAAGCCGAACCAATGTGGCCCGACGCTCCGCGTCGGGAGTCGCGACGCGGTGCGTCGCACCACACTGCGTGCAAACCGCGCCACATCCGGCAATGCTTATTACATCAGTCCGAACGCCTTCTGCATTTGTTGGCGAATGAGCGTCAGACGTTCGAGTCCGCCGCCGCCGACTTCGGCTGTCGTCCATCCGGTGAAGCCGATTTCAACCAGTCCCTTTTGGACTTCGCCCCACGGGAGATCGTCGTCCTCAGAGGTGATGTCGACGAACTTGTTCTTCGCGCGGCTGAAGCCTTTCACATCGAGCTTCACAGCGCGGCGACCAAAGGCATTCAGCCATGCGCGCGGCTGACCGTACTTCCAATGGTTCCCGATGTCGTAATACATGCCGATCCAATTGCTGTTGAAGCTGTCGACAAACTTGATGAACCGATCGGGCATCTGCTCCGGCGGCGCGTTGTGGTCGTAGTGCATCTGATTCCAAACATTCTCAAAGAGAATCATTTGCCCGAGCGATGCGGCGAGCGGCAGCATCTTCTTGATCTCCGTTCGAGCGCGTTCTTCGATCTCTGCTTCCGTTCCGTCCTTGCCGTGACCGATCACAATCAGGACGCCGCTGCCGCCTGCTGCGTGAGAGACGCGGATGCAATGCTCAATATTCGCGCGACCTTGATTGCGCTCGGCTTCAACGGCGCTCGTCAGTCGCTGTCCCCAGTGAGCGTGATTGATGGCGTTATGCACGAAGACGCCCGACTCACGCACGGCGTCGCGCGCTTGCTCGGGAGTGAACGAGCCGGCTTCATCGAAGTCGACGCCATCAAAGCCCGCCGCGCCCGCAAGCTTCAGCCGCTCGGTCAACGTGAACTCCTTACCGTCCGGCGACTTCTTGGCGATCATGCCCAACTTGCACGACAGCAAGATCCGCTTATCAACGGGCGGACGAATGATGCTCGACGCCGCAGGCTTTTCTTGTGCGTAAGCTTGAGTCGGCAACGTTGCCGCAGCGGCAACCGCAGCACCGGCCGCGAAGAATGAACGACGATTGACTCCCTGATTCTCGACACGCGCGTCTGACATGCTGATGGCTCCTCAAGGTTGAGCGACTTACGAACTACTTGTCCGAGACCTTGATCGTTGAGTTTCGTTGCGAGTCGATGATGCTTTCGAATTGAGGCCGAAGTCAGACGACTTTAGCGACGACGAAATCACAGCATCCTCGCGAACGACGACGATCAAGCAGGCTTCGGACCGCTTCAAAATGACGCCGCGCAGGCACCGAGCCTGCATTCGCGCTGAAGCCTATCGCTCTCCCTGAGAACGAACACCGGATTGCTCGATCGCTTCGAGGTCAGAGTGATCGAGCTGCGATTGCACCCAGATAGAAATGTCACAGCGCCTCGTCGTAGCCGAAGTCGTGAGACTTCGGACTCAGTCGCTGCGGCCCCGAAATCTCACGATTTCGGCTACGGTGAATTGCTTCGTAGGATGGCCGCTCTCGGCCGTCTGAATTTTGCCGAGGGGGAAGACGGCCGAGGGCGGCCATCTTACATCTCGTCGAGTTGTGGCCGTTCAGCAGCTCAATTCAGCCCGCCTGACAGAGATGTCGGTGAGGCATGCCGATCATCACTTCACTCACTCAGGATGACCGCGATGGCAGATAAGTCTTTGATGGTGCTCGCCGCGATGCTCGTTGCGGGCAACGCGGCGGCTCGGGCGGCGGATGGAGTTTCTATTCCATCTAACGTCAACGGTGTGCTGACGAAGTTTTGCTCGGAGTGTCATAATTCCGACACGAGCGAAGGGAACGTCAGCTTTGCGGAACTCTCAAAGCAGGAGCTGACCGCGCGGCTTGATGTGCTCGGCAAAGCTCAAGAGCAGATTCGGTTCGGGCTCATGCCGCCGAAGGACTCCGCTCAACCGAGCGAAGAGCAACGGCTCGCAGTGTCGGAGTGGATCTCGTCCGAACTGCGTAAGCACAACGCGCCGACGCTCGAAGACAAGCTGCGTCTGCCGAACTACGGCAATCGCGTCGAGCACTCGAAACTCTTCAGCGGCGAGATCAAAGCGAAGCCGTTCACGCCCGCGCGACGATGGCTCGTCAGCCCGCAGATCTTTACCGAGCGAGTATTCGATGTGCTCAAACTCGATGAGCGTGAGCGCAGCGGTAAGCGGCCCGCCGGGATGTATGGCGTCACGAATCCATTCACTCTGCCCGAGCGATCGGGAGTGCGCGACTATGACCTCACGGCGGTTGATGGCGGGCACTTTTTGGTGATGCAGACGAACGCCAATTGGATCGCCGATCGGATCATCTCGACCGTTCGCATCAAGCTCGGTGAGCCCGTTGAGACGGTGCTCGAGAACAAAGCCGATCGTTGGTATCCGCTGCGCGGTCAGATGGGCGGCAAGCAGAAAGACGCGAAATCATGGGACTTCGGCGCGTTCGAGACGGTGATGCAGAAGTCGTCGTCGCCGACTGATGAGGAACTCACAGCAGCGATTCAATTGCAGTTCGGCAACGTGTTGCAGCGACCGGCGAGCGACTCTGAGTTGCAGCGTTATCTCGGCATGACGCGCACGGCGATCGAACTCGGCGGCAATACCGAAGGGCTGCGGAAGATGCTCGTCGCCGTGCTGCTTGAGTCCGAGTTTGTGTATCGACTCGAGTTCGGAGCGGGTGAGCCGGATGAGTTCGGACGGCGGATGCTCTCACCGCGCGAAGCGAGTTATGCGATCGCGTATGCCCTCGGAGATAAGAGCCCGGATGCGACGCTCGTGAAGGCGGCTCAAGAAGGACGACTGAATTCGAAGGCCGACTACGAACGTGAAGTGCAGCGACTGTTGGCCGACACGACCTCATTCAAAGGTCCGATCGATCCTGCTTTTCGCAACGAACAATTCGGTGACTACTACTTAACGTCGCATCCGAAGCTGATTCGGTTCTTCCGCGAGTTCTTCGGCTACACGCTTTCGCTGCGCGTCTTCAAAGACGTCGAACGCAGCGACGGTCTCTATCGCGTTCCCGATCGCGGCACGAACGGCACGCCGGGCTATCTCACGGCGGAAGCGGATCGCGTCGTCGCGCGGATCGTCGAAGCGGATCGAGACGTCTTCAACTCGCTGCTCACGACCGATCAATTCTTCGTCTATCACAACCTCGATAACGAGAAGGGCGAGAAGCTGATCGAGGGTTGGCGCAAAGTTTGGGAGGCGCTGAAGGACACGAATTGGAAGAAGGATCCCGAGCAAGTCGCGAAGGAGCATGCAGCATTGCTGTCTCAGTATGTCGCTCCCGGTGCGATGAAGGGCAAAGGGCGCGGCGTGCATGAGACGGATCTCTCGCGAATCATGACGTTGTTCGAAGTGACGTTTGGACGAGGCGGTCGTCCCTTCACGACGGTTCCATGGGCTCACGGCAATCGGCACTGGCACTCGCCGTTTTACAACCTGCCGCGCACACCGCGCGAAGGCGAATACGACCGAGATGCGACCTTCGATTATCACCCGGTGCAGCCATTCGCGATTTCGAATCGCAAAGGCATTCTCACTCACCCGGCATGGCTGATCGCTCATTCGCAGAACGCGGCGACTGACCCGATTCGGCGCGGCAAGTGGATCAGAGAAAAGCTGCTCGCAGGCAACGTGCCCGACGTGCCGATTACCGTCGACGCTCAAATCCCCGAACATCCCGACAAGACATTGCGCGAACGCTTAGCCGGAGCGACTCAGAAGCAGGAATGCTGGAAGTGCCATCAGCACATGAACCCGCTCGGTTTGGCCTTCGAGATGTATGACGACTTCGGTCGCCATCGCACGGCGGAGTTGCTCGAACATCCGAGCAACGTCATCGCCAAAGCGAAGGTGAAATACGGAGCGGACACCTACAAAACGGCTCCGCTGGTAACGACCGGTTCGCTCGACGGGACCGGCAATGCAACGCTCGACGGCGACGTGCGCGACGCACTCGACATGATCGACCGGCTGTCAAAGTCCGATCGCGTGAGACAGTCGATCATCCGGCACGCCTTCCGCTTCTTCATGGGCCGCAACGAACTGCTGAGCGATTCGCAAACCCTGATCGAAGCCGACCGCGCCTACGTGAGCAGCGGCGGCAGCTTTAAAGCGGTCGTCGTGTCGCTGCTGACGTCAGAGTCGTTCCTGTATCGGAAGTGAAGGCAATAGACAGGAGAATGGGGACAGGAGAATGTTTTCATCGGCGACTTCATTCATTGACGTGTCCGGCGAAAGTGCCCCGCCGGAACTAGCCCGACAGAGTTTTGTCGGAAACGTCTTCATTCTCTTGTCCCCATTCTCCTGTCTAAAAATTGTCTAAGGCTCCCCATGCCGATCATCACCTCTCTCGCAATGCGGGACATCACTGACGATGAGTTTCACGCCATCGACAAAGTGGTGATGCCACACGCTTATGCCGTGCAGAACCAGTTTGGCCGGCTCTTTGACGAGCGTGTTTATGAAAATGAACTGGCCTCGCGATTACGGTCCGAAGGCTTCGAGGTTCACACTCAGGTGCCGGTTCAAGTCGTGCATGGCAGCTTCTCGAAGACCTACATTCTCGATCTCGTCGTGAACCATCTCCTCTACGAGCTGAAAGTCGTCGACGCACTTTTGGCCGAGCATTCAGCGCAGGGTCTGCATTACGCGATGCTCCAAAACGTCAGACGCGTGAAGCTGCTCAACTTTGGCTCGCCCAGAGTCACGGGCGATCTCAAATGGAACACCCTCAGCAATGACGATCGTCATCATCCCGTACTCTGTCGGGCGGAATGGCTGCCACTCTCATCCAACTGCGAACGACTGGTGGAGCAACTCAAGGACTTCATTCGCGACTGGGGCACTCACTTGGATTGCCATCTCTACTCAGAGGCCCTCGTGCATGCCTTCGGTGGCGAATCCGCCTGCCTTCGCCGACTTGATGTCACCTCACGCTCGGGCAAGCTCGGCACGCACCGCCTCATGCTCCATGACGACGATGTCGCCTTTGTCGTGACGGCGTTTCATCGAGGCCAAGACGCTTATCGCAACCAGCTTCAGCAATTGCTCCGCCATCTGCCTCTATGCGGCTTGCAGTGGATCAACACCAATCATTCCCGCATTGAGATCACCTCACTTCAAAGGGATGACTAAAAGCAACGCAGAGACAAGAGAATGGGGACAGGAGAATGAAATCCATAATCAGCATCCCTACTCATTTGGTGTCATTACCGCCCACCATTCTTTTGTTCTCATTCTCCTGCCCTACGTCCGACAAAGTGGAAGGGAAATTGCAGTCGGTATCTTTAGGATTCGTGCCGGAATAAGTGGTCTCGCTGCGCCCCTCGAACGAGCGTTTTTTCGCAGAGCGAAAGAAGATCAAGAGCGCCAACTGATGATGCGCCGATCCTTTGCAGTCCCGCCAAACGATGAATGTGGGCGACTCATTGCCGGATTATGAAAACAAGGACCGTCGTGGTTCGGTCTGCGAACCAGCGAAAAGCAATGGCGCACGAAATAGGTTGTTACAACTTCGATCAATCGCCCCTGACAGGAATGCACCTTCAACTCGGAACCCATTCATGCTCACTCGACGCTCTTTCCTCCAATCATCTGCCGCAACGAGCGGCCTTTTGCTCGCTCCGTGGCTGCAGGCGGCGATGGGGGCTCCTTCAAAGGGCAATCCGCCGCGACGGTTTATCTTCATGCATAAGGGCAATGGGCTCTTTCCGCATGTCATGATTCCTACATCGCTCAGTCAGCAAGACGCTGAGAAAGAGAAGCAGAAGGAGCCGTTCTCAGTCGATCTGCAGCAGCATGAGCTGCCGAAGTGGATGGCCCCGATTGCCGAGCACAAAGCGGCAATGACGATCCTGCAAGGGCTCTCCGGTAAGATGTGCACGACGGGGCATCACACATGGCAGTCGTCGCTCGGCGTCTATAAGGCCAATGAAGCGCTCAGTTCGATCAAGTGGGCGACGGTCGATTTCGAGTTGGCGCGGCTCTTCCCTTCGCCGCTTGAGCACATCGAATTGGCCTGCTTCCCCAATGATGGCGGCAATGCGCGCGGCAACATCAATGGCATCGAGAAAGGCTTTTCGGCGCGCGGTCCGCAGCAACCGAACTATGCCTTCGGTTCGCCAAAAGTCGCGATGCGAGAGCTGTTCAAGTCGGTCTCCAGCAACGAACGCGACCGAGTGCAGTACGAACTCGAACGTCGCTTGTTGGAGTTCACGGCGGGCGGTCAGTCGAGCATTGCAACGCCGCTCGTCGGAGCCGAACGCGCAAAGGTCGCAAACTATGTCGAGTCAATCGACGCCATTCGTGCTCGCAATCAAAAGCTCGACGAGATGTCGGATGTGATTCGTCGCCACTTGCCTCAGCTTGATGCGAAGTATCTCGCGGACGATCTCACAACGATCGACCGACAACGCGGTCTGACGGAGATCTTGCTCGCGACACTGATCTCGGGAATGACGAACGTCGTGACGTTCACGGTCGATGAACTCGGCACGCATTACACCGGCGTCAAAGGGATCGAGAACGAGCGAGTCAACCTGCACGATGTCGGGCACGGCAAAGGCTTCGGCTCGATGGCGGCTGAAGAAATTCGCGCGGCCGTTCGCACTCAGCACATGACGTTGATCAACACGATCATCACGCGACTGAAGAGCGTCCCCGAAGCCGACGGCAATATGTTCGACAACACCGTGCTCTTCTACTTCCCGGACAACGGCGAGACGCATCACAGCACCGGCATCGAATGGCCGTTCGTCATCTTCTCGGGCCGCAATGCGAAGCTCGACATCGCCGGTCGTTACATCCGCCTGCCGCACTGGGGCCAGCCGGGCCATAAGACGCTCGGCAACTGGTACACGACGCTGCTCAACGCTTATGGCAACCCGATCCCGCACTACGGAGATCTCGACGTCAGCCTCGCTCGAGTGCTCGCCGACCAGAAGGGGCCAATCCGCGAGTTCATGGGATAGCGAACTGCTAAGGCATGCGATGCAGGGTGCTCGTTTCGACGCTTGGCTTTTTAAGTCGCCCCCGACCTTGCGTCGGGGGTTTAGCGGCCTTTGCGCTACTCGAAATTGGCCTAAATCGTAGTGGCGCAAAAGCCGTTGAACCCCCGACGCAAGGTCGGGGGCGATTTAGTCACCAGCTCCCCGAGTCAAGCTACGAGCGGCCGGACGAATTCAAGAGGCTTACTGATGGCGCGTTGTGATGAAGGTTATCTGTGTCAGGTTTGCGGTCAGCCGGTTGATGAGATCATCGACAGTGATCTCTATCTGAGCTTCATCATCGGACTCGTGCGCTGGGACGAACTCACGCGCCGACCCGAGTGCCATATCCGCTGCAACCCGGTGCAAGCTCAGTTCATCACTCATCCCGACTTCGAACCAGTCGTTGTCGAGGGACCGTTCGGCAAAGCAGCACTCGATGCCGACTACATCCGGCAACAAGAAGACCTCGTGACTCGCGGATGGCTGCGTCTGCAAGAAGTTGGCTCGCTCGGCATTCCCGTTGAGGACTACCCGCTGAAGTAGATCGCGGTCAGAGGCGCAATTCGTCGAGACGAATCGCACGGCGAGCAGGCGGGGCGCGTAACGCTTGATGAAATAGTGCCGCACTGCCTGCAGTTTTGATTACACCAGAACGCGTCTGCGACGTTTCCGTGCCGCTTCAGTTGTTCGGCTCGGGTTCGATCCTGTGTGAGTTGGGAACACAGATTGGGTTCTGAGTTCTTCATCCGTGTGAGACATATCCGTGTGCGAAGCAGAATTGCCGCAGGACTTCGCACACGGATGTCTCCCACACGGATAAGACACGTCGAATCGAACTCGTCCTCAGCAATGGCGCAACTCTATTGATGAGTTCCGCGATCCGCCTTTGACGTCTTCTCCGCACCCAATCCTAACGGCGTTTTCGTCCCTTATTCGAGAACCTCACCCCGCTGAGGCTCGGGATGGAATCCCAAGCTACTTGTCCGAATGACTCTCTTTCGGAGCGGCGCTCCCGTTAGTCGCTTGCCCCGGGCTAGTGTCCGAAACCCCTTCGGGGAATAGAGGCTGCCGTTGTGGAGTACTCGTTGTTACACCGTCGAGTTTTGGGAAGCACCGGGGTCGCTGCTTACGGCTTCAGCTTATGCACGAAGACATCGAGGCAGATCACGAACAGCATCAAGCCGACGACGAATACGAAGCCGCAGATCTGCGCGTACTCAAGCACGCGCGGATGCGGTCGGCGGCGAGTCACTCCTTCCCACAACAGGAAGACCATATGCCCGCCATCAAGTAGCGGGATCGGCAAGAAGTTCAGCACCGCGAGGTTCATGCTCAAGAAGCCGAGGAACAGCAGCAGCTTCGAGATGCCGTCTTGCGAGACCTCAAACGCCGCCGTCGCAATGCCGATCGGCCCGCGAAGGTTCTTCACCGAGAGGTCGCCGCTGAAGAGGCCGCGAAGCGTCAAGTAGTTGTCGAGCACTGTGCCCTGCGTGTAGTTCACGCCCATTGAAAAGGCGTCGCCCCAATTGTCGGCGATCAAGTTCTTGATCAGCGGTTCGTGAATCACACCGCGCGACGGCAAGTAGTGCTCGTCGGCAATTGGCTCGGGAGTGAGCTTGCTCGGCTTCATCTTCTCGTCCGTGAACTCAAGCGTCACAGACACCTTCGGCACGCGCTGCATCATCCAAAGTGCCGACGCCATGTTCCTCAACGGTACGTTCTTTTTGGCGTCAGTGAATTGGACGACGTTGCTGCCCTCTTCCTGCGGGAACTTGAAGGTCGGCTCAGCAGATTCGAACGACATCGACTTCAGCGTGGCGCCTTGAACCACTCCGGCCTTTGCTGCCGGACTGTCCGCGACGACTTTGCTCACAACCGACGTCAGGTGATAAGCGAGGCCGATTGAGGGGATCGACAACGGGCTGCCTTCAAGATCCGGTTGCTCGATCCATGCGGGAGCATTCGTCGGCACGAGCATGACTTTGACGTTCTGCTTATCGGGCGAACCATCGACGAACCGCTTGACCTGCACTTCAACTTGTTGCCCCGCGAGCGACTCAAAGTAGTCAGCGAGGAACAGCGGATTGATCTCGGTGCCAACGTCTTTGCCATTCACGTTGGTGATCTTGTCGCCGACTTGCAGCTTCGCTTTCTCAGCCGGTGAGCCCTCTTGCAGAGCCGCGATCTTCTCAATCTCGAACCACAAACCGAGATGTTTGAACTTCATCGGCGGGACCGAAATCGTCATCGGTTTGCCAGCTCGCTCGACCTCGTACTCGAGTGTCTCTGCGCGACGACGAGCCTGCAGTTCGAGCAATTGAAAGTAGCTGTCAGGCTTCGTGCCGTTGACCGAGAGGACTCGATCGCCTTCTTGAAATGGCGTGCTGGCGCGCGAGGCGGCGCTATCCGGTTCGACCGACACTTTCTCGGTCTTTGAGATCTCGCGACCAGCAACCGTCAGCGAGCGCAACTGCATCGGCGAGATGCCCATGATGCGTCGCAAGCCCGACTTATCGGGAGTGATCTGATAATCGAAGGTCTCGCCATTCGGTCGCACGCCTTCGACTTTGAGATCACCTCGCGACAACGTCGCGCCGCGCATGATGTCCGCGAAGACTTGCAGCTCGCGGCCATTGAGCCGCGTCAGGGTATCGCCCGGCTGTAATCCTTTTTGCCATGCGGGCATGCCGATCGTCAGCGCACCGACTTGAGCCGGCTGCGCATCAACTCCCATGCGAAACGCGACCATATAGAAGATGCAGCCGGTGATCAGATTCATGATCACGCCGGCGGAGATGATCGCCATTCGCTGACCGACGGTCTTGTTCGAGTACGAACGCGGGTCGCGCGCGATCTCTTCGCTCGTCAGTTGGCTCGGGTCCATATCGTCTTGCCCGAGCATCTTCACATAGCCGCCGAACGGCACTGCGGAGAGGGCGTATTCGGTCTCGCCTCTCTTGACGCTCCATAGGATCGGACCGAAGCCAATGCTGAAGCGTTCGACATAGACGCCGCACCATTTCGCCACCGCGAAGTGACCCAGTTCGTGAAAGAAGATCACGAGGCCGAGTCCGACCGCGACATACAGAATGTGCAAGACGTTACTAAGGATCGACGTTAGGTCGGTCGCGAGGATGTCCACTGAAGCGTCTCCTGACGAGCCCATGCATCGAGTCGGAGTAACTCCGACAACGACGGCGAGGGATCAAAATTGTGTGCGTCCAACACCGCTCGGCAGGCTGCCGGGATGTCGGTGAAATTCAACTGGCCCGCCAAAAACTGGTCAACCGCGACCTCGTTGGCGGCATTCAACACTGCCCCGCATGTGCCGCCGCGCCGCGCGACCTCAAAGCCGAGATCAAGTGCCGGGAAGAGGTCTCGCTTCGGCGGCTCGAAGTCGAGCTGCATGACTTTCGACCAATTCATCTTCTCTGCCGGACACTCGATCCGATCCGGCCATGTGAGAGCGTACTGAATCGGCAGCCGCATGTCGGGCGGTGACAACTGCGCGATCACTGACCCGTCATTGAACTCGACAAACGAATGCACGACCGACTGAGGATGCACGACGACTTCAATCTGATCGGCTTCGAGTCCGAAGAGCCATTTGGCCTCGATCACTTCGAGAGCCTTATTCATGAGCGTTGCCGAGTCGATCGTGATCTTCGGCCCCATGACCCACTTCGGATGCTTGAGCGCCGCTTCCTTCGTCACCGTCGCAAGCTGCTCGCGCGAGTACGTGCGAAACGGTCCGCCGCTTGATGTGAGGATGACGCGTTTCACATCTTTGCGTTGCCCGGCTTGCAGTGCCTGAAAGATCGCCGAGTGCTCGCTATCGACCGGGATCAACTTCGCGCCGGTCTTGTTCGCAAGCTCGACAACCTGCGGTCCCGCAACGACGAGCGTCTCTTTGTTCGCAATCGCGATCGTCTTACCGGCTTCGGCTGCGGCCCATGCGCTTCTCAAACCGGCAGCGCCTACGATCGCGCCGAGCACGATGTCAACGTCCGGCGAAGCGGCGAGTTCCGCGACAGCATCCGGTCCGAACTTGACTGCCGTCTCAGCCGGAAAGGCATCGAGCTGTATTTTAGATTGCAGCTTCGAATCACCGACAACGGCCACTCGCGGTTTGAATTGCTGAGCCTGCTGCGCGAGCTCACTCCAACGTGAATGAGCAGAGACGCCGACAAGTTCAATCCGCTCTCGCAATCCGGGCAGCACGTCGAGGCAACTGGTCCCGATCGACCCCGTCGAACCGAGCACGGCTAACCGTTTCATGCAGTGGCTTCCTCGTGAGAGCGGATGACGCAGAAGGGGATCAAACTAGATAGGACTTATGGGACGAATACGACTTAGAGGACGCACGGCGAACGAACAGTCTTCTTCCTATTCGTCTTATTGGTCCTATGCGTCCTATTGCTTTACGGCTGCGATCAACACCGCTCACGCATCCTTTGCTTGCACCTTCGCCCATGTGTCTTTCAGCGTCACCGACCGATTGAAGACGAGCTTGTCCGGCGACGAATCCTTATCGAGCGAGAAGTAGCCCATTCGCTCAAACTGGAACTTCGCTGATGGGGCTGCATTCGCAAGGCTCGGCTCGAGCTTGCAGTCGGTCAACACCTGCAACGAGTTCGGATTGAGATACTTCTTCCAGTCTTCGCCTTCAGGAACATCGCCCGCATTGGCGATCGATGAGAGCCGGTCGTAAAGCCGCACTTCCGCATTCACTGAATGCGGAGCCGAGACCCAATGAATGGTGCCTTGCACTTTGCGTCCGTCAGGAGCGTTGCCGCCGCGAGTCGCCGGGTCGTAAGTGCAACGCAGTTCGATGACGTTGCCTGAGGCGTCCTTGACGACATCGACGCACTTCACGAAGTACGCATATCGCAACCGCACTTCGCGACCGACACCGAGCCGGAAGAACTTCTTCGGCGGGTTCTCCATGAAGTCGCTCTGCTCGATGTAAAGCTCGCGCGAGAACGGAACTTGCCGAGTGCCGTAGCTCTCGTCTTCAGGATTGTTGATCGCCTCAAGCTGTTCGACTTGCCCTTCGGGGTAGTTCTCGATGACGACCTTCAGCGGATTGAGCACGCCCATCACTCGCGGCGCTCGCTTATTGAGGTCTTCGCGGATCGCCTGCTCAAGCCACTCCATTTCAACGAGGCTATTGAACTTCGCGACGCCGATTCGCTCGCAGAAAGCGCGAATCGACTCCGGCGTATAGCCGCGACGGCGCAAGCCGCAGATCGTCGGCATGCGCGGGTCATCCCATCCGCTGACGAGCTTCGCTTCAACAAGTTCAAGTAGCTTTCGCTTGCTCATCACGGTGTATGTGAGATTGAGCCGCGCGAACTCGATCTGCTGCGGATGATGAATGCCGAGTTGCTCGATGAACCAATCGTAGAGCGGACGATGATTCTCAAATTCGAGCGTGCAGATTGAGTGCGTGATGCCTTCGAGCGAATCGTTTTGCCCGTGCATCCAGTCATACATCGGGTAGATGCACCACTTGTCGCCGGTGCGATGATGAGTCGCATGCCGAATCCGATAGAGGATCGGATCTCGCAGATTCATGTTGGGCGAAGCCATATCGACCTTTGCACGCAACACCATCTTGCCGTCGGGGAACTCACCCGCGCGCATGCGTCGAAAGAGAGCGAGACTCTCGTCACTCGGACGATCGCGATACGGACTGTTCTTACCGGCCTCAGTGAGCGTGCCGCGTCCTTCGCGAATCTGCTCAAGCGTCTGCTCGTCGATGTATGCCTTGCCGTCGACGATCAGCTTCTCGGAGAACTGATAGATCTGCTCGAAGAAGTCCGACGCATAGAAGAGCCGGTCTTCCCAATCGAAGCCGAGCCAGCGCACGTCTTCCATGATCGAGTCGACATACTCGACGTCTTCCTTCGTCGGGTTCGTATCATCGAAACGCAGGTTGCACTTGCCGCCGTACTTCTTCGCGAGTCCGAAGTTCAAGCAGATGGACTTCGCATGGCCGATGTGCAGATAGCCGTTCGGCTCGGGCGGGAAGCGCGTATGAACTCGTCCGCCATTCTTCCCGGCAGCGATGTCACGTTCGATGATCTGCTCGATGAAGTTGAGCGACCGAGCTTCTTCGGAATGACTAGCTTCCATATTACGACTCCGTTCGTAAGTAGGGCGGCGTTCAACGTAGCGCCAAAAACAACGTCCGCGCGCGAAAATAAGCCGGAACCATCAAGTGATCCCAGCTTATTTCAGGAATTTCAAAATCACCGAGGTCATGCCGTTGTTAGCTAGCAGCTTGACCTTCGAATTCGACGAACGGGCTCATCTTGCGAGCCTTCAGGAAGATGGCTTCCTTCTCGGCGGGAGTCGTCGCAGCAGCATACTTCGCTCGCAACTTCGACAGCTTTGCACGGCGAATACGACGACGAGCGATTTCACGATCTCGTTCAACACGACCCATCTTTGGCGTTCCTAATTCTCTTCCACTTATTTGATCGGCTCGACTCTGCAAGCCGGGACGGACCCGAAAGGGGCGGGTTTGTAGTGAGGTCCCTTCAGATGGTCAACCACTTGTTTTGAAGGTGCCGAACCAGTGACGTTTCTATCTTGGTCTGACAGTGAACTGACAACGCTCGCCTCACTGAATGGGGCTCCCTAACATCCCGCCCGCGTTGCGAATTTCGCTTTGAACAAGGGACTTTTTGGATCATGGGAAACGTGCTGAAACTCGGAATTCCGGCAGGCAGCCTGCAGGAAGCGACTGGCAAGCTCTTTCAACGAGCAGGCTACAACATCACCTTTTCGTCGCGGTCGTACTATCCGCAGATCGACGACCCCGAGATCGAATGCTTGCTCATCCGCGCTCAAGAGATGGCGCGGTATGTCGAGCAAGGCATTCTCGATGCCGGCATCACCGGGCATGACTGGATCGTCGAAACCAATGCCGACGTGCATGAAGTCACCGAGTTAGTGTTCTCGAAAGTCAGCCGCCGCCCCGTGCGCTGGGTGCTGTGCGTTCCCGAGGACTCGCCGATTCAGACCGTGCAAGACCTGCAAGGCAAACGCATCGCGACTGAAGCTGTCGGTCTGACGAAAGCATTTCTCGCGAAGCACGGCGTCACCGCGACCGTCGAGTTCTCATGGGGCGCGACTGAGGTCAAGCCGCCGCGCCTCGCGGATGCCATTGTCGAAGTCACCGAGACTGGCAGTTCGCTCCGAGCCAACAATCTCCGCATCCTTGCCGAAGTCTTGCAGAGCACGACGCGCATCATCGCCAATCGCACCGCCTGGGCTGACAACTGGAAGCGAGCGAAGGTCGAGAACATCGCCTTGATGTTGCAAGCCTGCCTCGCCGCCGAAGGCAAAGTCGGCTTGATGATGAACGTCCGGCGGACGGACCTCGATACGGTCCTCGCCAATCTGCCCGCGCTGCAAACGCCGACGATCTCGTCGCTGTCTGATCCCGATTGGATCGACGTCAACACCATCGTCGACGAGTCGATCGTCCGCACGATCGTCCCGCAACTCAAAGCCGCCGGAGCCCGCGGCATCGTCGAGTACCCGATTAGCAAGCTGATTGAGTAGGGCGGCCATTCTACAGGTCAGTCGGTTCGTGCCGCTCGCCGTACAACTTCTCAACTAACAGAAGGACCGTCCTCATGCCTCGTCGCTTCTTCGTTGCTGCGTTGTCGCTCGCTGCTTTGATTTCGGCGTCTGGTTGGTCGGTTGGATGGTTCAAGGCCACTGAGACCGTTGTGACTGAGATCGCTCCGGGCGTCTTCTTCCGAAAGGTAGAGACCGAGCCGAAATTCATCGGCAGCAATCAAGGATGGATCATCTTCAAAGACTATGTGCTCGTGATCGAAGCGAGCTTTCCTAATCAGTCCGAAGAGCTGATTAAGGAGATCCGTAGGACGACCGATAAGCCGATCAAGTTTGTCTTCGATACGCACTATCACGGCGATCATGCAGACGGGAATCCGGTCTTCGTGAAGCAAGGTGCGACGGCAGTTGCTTCCGAGAACAGCCGGCAGCTCTTCGACACAAAGGGCATCGCGGGCTTCGAGAAGTCGCAGAAGGAGAAGCCGGACGAGTACGGCAAGCTCGACTACGCAAAGCCGACGCTCACGTTCCCGCAACGCATGGTGCTCGACGACGGCAATCAACGCGTTGAACTCATTCACTTCGGGCATGCTCATACGGCGGGAGATGCGTTCGCATGGCTGCCGAAGCACGGCATCCTTTTCACCGGCGACGCGTGCGTGAACGGTGCTTTCAATTACACCGGCGACAGCAGCACTTCGAATTGGATCGGAGTCATGACCGAAGCACAGAAGCTGCCCGTCAAAAAGATCTGTCCCGGTCACGGCGAGATGTCTGATGCGAGCCTGCTCGAAACTCAGAAGCGGTACTTCGTTGAACTGCGAATGGCGATTCAGAAGCTGATCGACGCCGGCAAGTCACTCGACGAGATCAAGAAGGAAGTCGACGTCCCCTTCTACAAAAGCTGGGCCGGAGTCGACGTGAAGACCCGCGTTGAGAACATCGAGCATGTCTACGGCGAGCTGACCGGGAAGAAGAAGTGAGGGGCTGAAGAGTCATTAGTCATTGGCCCTTCGAGTAGGAGTTCGCGGACGAAATCGCCGGCTCTAACGATACCTCTCCCGGTGCAGACTGAGTTGTTTAACGGCAAGCCGAAGGCGTCGGCGTTTGCCTTGATCGCAAGCCGTTCTACGCCGTCGCCTTGCCGTTAAACGAGATGGCCTCAATTCAGACCGCGAGCCGTAATAACTGCTTCCGGATCCTATGTGGGAGCAGCTCACGCGCTACTTCGAGTGATAGCTCAGTCGGTAGCCGAGCAATTGCTCGCACAGCAGCAAGATCACGAGCACGATCAGCAGCCATTCGCGGACTTCTTGTCCGGCGTCGCGACCGGCGATCCAGTTGAATTCGCCCGGCTCTTGAATCGTCACTCGCAAGTCTTCGCCGAGCTGCTTGCGGACTTGCTCGTTCGTTGCGAGTTCGAGTTCGCCTTCGTCGCTCGGGGCGTTGAACGTCAGCCAGCGCTCGACCGGCGATTGGTTCTGATCCATCAGCCGCGCGACGTAGAGGCCGGGTTCGTCGGTATCTCGGAACGTCGCGAGATACTTCGTCACTGCGGCGGCATCGGGCTTCTGATCGTCCGATGTGCTGCCTTCTCGAGCGGCCTTCAAGCGCGTCACTTTGCCGCCGGTTGATTCGGGACTGATGACTTCGAGCTCCTCCAAAAACTGAGCGGGGTCGAGCGAGACTTGAATGGGCTCGCCCACTTGTCGCGACTCAAGCACGCGATCGGGTCGTGCGACGAACTTTTGCAGGTCCAACATCATCGCAACGAAGCTCGGGTAGCGCGCCCAGTTGTTCCAATGAGGACCGCAACTCGTCAGGCACGTCAGCACCGAACCCTTCCCGAACTTCGAACTGAAGATGAGCGGGTCTTTGTTCGTCAGCGATGCCAATGTCTGCACGCCGTCGCCTCGTCCAAGATCGTCGCGCACCCAATCGTCGGCGACCGAGAAGTACTCATAGACCCGGATCAACTCGGTGAAGGGATTGTCTTGCCCTTGAAAGACACCGAAGACGGGATGATCAGCGAACGACGTATCGGGCTCGCTTTCATTGGTTGCGACGGTCTTGCTGCTCGTGAGTCCGAGCTTCACCGGGAACAAACCCTGACCGCCGCGATAAAGCTCCTTCAAATAGAACGTCGGTCGCACTTCGTTGCCGAGAAACCAAACGAGCCCTCCGCCGGACTTCACGAACTCTTCGAGTGGCTCGAGCGCATCTGGAGTCAGGTCCGAGACGTTGAGCATGTAGATCGACTGGAACGCATCGAGCGGTTTGCGGCGCAGATAATCGACGGTCTCAATCTCGGGCGCGTAACCGGTGATGCCGGGATCGGCGGCAAGTGCGTCTGCGAGATAGTCACCATCATCGTGAGCCGGATTGCCTTCGATGATCAGCACGCGATTCACGCTCGTGACGTCGATCGCCAAGAAGCGCGAGTTATCTGACGGCAGCGCATCCGGCGGCAGTTGCAGTTCAACGCGATGCTTGCCGGGGGCATCGAACGAAAGATCGAACTCCTGCTTCACTTCGACGCCGGCTTCGATCTTGTCGAAGTTCACGGTCAGCGGCAGCTTCTGACCGTCTTGCATGATCGACACAGAGACGTTGTTCGCGACTTGCAGTCCGAAGTTCTTCAACGTGACGGCCAATCGCACGGGCACTCCGGTCGACGCGATCTGCACGTCGCCCGTCAGATCGAGGAGGCCGAGATTCCCGTTCTGACGCCCGACAGTCTTCACGAAGTTGAGCGTGACGCCCGCGGCATCGAGTTCCTTTACGACTTTGCCGAGCGACTGTTGATCCTGCCAATCCTTGAGTCGGAAGTCGGACAAGATATGCACGTGCCGCACGGCGACTCGGTCTTCCAGCAACATGTTGCGAGCACCCTCAAACCCGCTGAGCACGCTGAGGGATTGATGAGTCGGCTTGATGTTGCGCAGCTTCGTGTCGAGCTCGACCATGAACTCGTTCGTCACTTCTTGCTGAGTGAAGAGCGGCTGCGCGGGGTTCGAGAGCGCGATGAGCGTGAATTTCTGAGTGCCCGGACGACGAGCGCCTTCCGCTGCGAGCTTTTGAATGACGTCCTTTGCGGCGTCGAACGCGGACTGGTTACCGAGTTGATCGCGCATTGAACCGCTGTCGTCGAGCAGCACGACATGATGCGAGCGTGCTCCTTGAAACAGTTTGAGTTCCGTCGGGTCGAGCACGAACCGTGAGATGAGCGCCACTAACCCGAGCACCGCCAAACAGCGCAACAACAGCAGCAAGAGTTGCTCAATGAGGATGCGACGACGGTTGCGTTTTTGGCTCTGGAGTAAAAATTCCATCGCGGCGAAACGCACCCGCCGGAACCTCAGCCGATTGATCAGATGAATGATGATCGGCAGCGCTATCAGCGCCACTCCGCCGAGCACAAAGCCGGGGTTGAGGAAGTGTTGGGCGATCCAAGATTCCATCTGAGCTACTTGCCTGCGGGAGTAAGTGCGGAGTTGAAGAGGCGAGTTCTAGCTATCGCGCGGTGAAGAATGCTGCCGTGACTGCTTATTGATTCTCAGCGAGCTAATCGCGGCGGATTGTCCGAGAGCCGTCAAGGAGCGTCCCGGTAGTTGCTTCATCTTGCAAACCAACAATTAACGGTCGGGGCAATTCATTGACGCTGCTGCTTGTGAGGAATGGGGAGCCGCGCGCGGAAAAGCACGGCCCGATGGGCACGCGGTTAAACGAGGCGGATGCCGCGACCATTGTGGCCCGACGCTCCGCGTCGGGAGTCGCGACGCGGAGCGTCGCACCACACTGCGGCTCGTGTTGCCGTTTTGCGACATGTCGCCGAAAGACTGCGGTTTGAGGGCCATTTCTCAGGGTCTCCCGCGTGACATGCCGCTGCGGTCGGCTCAATCGGACTGTCTCGGCAATTGGCAAGGTCATCCCAGTCTCGCTCTGAAGGTAGTCAGGAACGTTCCGAGAGCGAAAAAAGTTCGCTCAGCCGGACCGCCTCAAGGACGCTCGAAAACCCGTGCTAGGTTCTGGTTGGTTTCGGTCACGAACACCGTGAACCCGCTGCTGAATTCACTCGGCAGCGAACTCTGGCTCTGCCGACTTCGGTCGGCATAACGGGTTTCGGAAGCGATGAGCTACCTACAACGTTTCATTAAGAACAAGTACCGCGATGGTCAGCCTCAGCGAGGCAAGAGCAGCTTCGAGAGCTTGAGCGAAGATCAGCTCGAGACTCATCTCCGAATTGCTCGCTATGGGCGCTTCACTCTGACCAATGCCATTCGTCCGTCTTACGACTTGCAGGTCATGCCGAAAGCCGGCTTCCGACATGACAAGTATCGAGACGAGCAAACCGGGGTCGAGATTCCGGTTGTGATGGCGTCAGTCTCGCGAGAAGAGTTGATGGACATCTTCTTTGAACTGCTCGATCCGATGGGCGACGAAGTCGACGTCGTGCTCGAGTCGAGTCATGAGTGCGATCACGGCGGACATCGCGACATGGTGCGAGAAGCGATCGATCTGCCGATCCTCAAGAGCGTGCTGATCGACTACGAAGACTTGCTGCTTGATGACGGTTGCACCGGCATCGCCGTCATGAATCCGAACTTGCCAATGGAAGTGCAGTTCGACGAGCACAAGCTGTTGATCGCTTACGGTCAGAGTCTCGATCACTTCGAGACGACGCTCGATCGTTACGCCATCGACTGCGAAGAAAACATGCGCTTCATCACGGAAGCCGAGCACGTTCACTCGTCGAGCGAAGAGTTCATGCGACGCTTCGAGCAACTGAAGTACGACCTCGGTATCGACGACTAACGTCGGCTGCCGGACAGAGTGGGTAAGAACCACTACACACAAACAATCTGCGAAGGACCGATCGGGAAATCACCGATCGGTCCTTTTGCTTTTGGGGCTTTCGGCGCGGGACGCTTGCCGGCGATTGCGTTCGGAGTCGGTCACATAGGACCGAGAGGACGTATGGGACGAATAGGACAATGCTCCGCAGCGCTGAGCGGCAGCATTAACGCGGCAAGGTGGGCTAGATCTCGGTGACTTCTTAATGTCCCGCCCCGTTTGTTGGATCTTGTCTCGCTTCCGCTTGCCCTCTGTTAAAGACGCTTATGGCTCTGCTCACTGTTCGCGAACTCAAACGACAGTTCGACTCCGATCCCGTTTTTTCGAACGTCACCTTTGATGTGAAGCCGGGCGATCGCATTGGGCTCGTCGGACCAAACGGCACGGGCAAGACGACGCTGATGCGGATTCTCGCGGGAGTGGATCACGAAGACTTCGGCGAGATCGAACGTCCCAACAACGTGAAGGTCGCGATGCTCGAACAGCACGTTGATCTCACGCGCGATCGAACGCTGTTCGAAGAAGCGAAGTCGGGACTCGCTCATCTGTATGCGCTGCAGAAAGAGGCTGAGGATCTCGCGAATAAGTTCGCGCACGTTGCTGATCCGCATGAGTCCGCTCGGCTGCATGCGCGCTATGACGCCGTGATGTCGGAGCTTGATCGTCACAACGCGCATCATCTCGATCATCGGGTCGAGGCCGTGCTTGATGGTCTCGGCTTTCAGCGCGAGCAGTACGACCGCTCGGTCCGAGAATTCAGCGGCGGGCAGCAGAACCGCATGCTGCTGGCTCGCATTTTGTTGATGCAGCCCGACGTCATGCTGCTCGACGAACCGACGAATCATCTCGACATCGCCGCGACCGAATGGCTTGAGGACTATCTCGCGCGCTCAAGCCAAACGCTGATCGTCATCAGTCACGATCGCTACTTCCTCGACCGCGTCACGAATCGAACGATCGAACTCTTTGAGCGTCAGGCGACGTGCTACAAGGGCAACTTCTCGCACTATTGGCGGCAGCGCGAAGAGCGGCAGGAGTTTCAGCTTAAGGCTTACGAGAAGCAGCAAGAGTTTGTCGCTCGGACCGAAGACTTCATCCGCCGCAACATCGCGGGGCAGAAGACCAATCAAGCGAAAGACCGCATCAAGAAGTTGGAGCGAGTCGAAGAAGTCGCCCTCATTCGGGATGTCAAAGAAGTTCCAATGGGCTTCGGCGAAGCGACTCGCACGGGCGATTGGGTCTTTGATGCGATTGATCTCAGCAAGGGCTACGGCGCGCCGCTCTTCAACAACTTCACGATGCGCGTTGAGCGCGGCGATCGCATCGCGATTCTCGGTCCGAACGGTGCCGGGAAGACGACGCTGCTGCGGACGCTGATTGGGGAACTCGAACCGGACAGCGGGAAGCTGCGCTTCGGCTCGAACGTGAAGATCGCGTACTACGACCAGCAACTTTCGAGCGTCGATCCGGATCTGCCGGCGATCGAAGCCGCCGTGCCTCCGAACCGTCCCGACATCACGCAACCCGTCGCGCGCGGATTGCTCGCGCGATTCGGTTTGTCGGGCGACATTGTGTTTCAGAAGGTCGGCTACATGAGCGGCGGCGAACGCAGTCGAGTGGCTCTCGCTCGTTTGTCGGCTCAGCAAGCAAACGTGCTGACATTGGACGAACCGACGAACCATCTTGATTTGTGGGCACGGCAGTCATTGGAGAAAGCGCTCAATGCGTTTGATGGCACGATGCTTTTCGTGAGTCACGATCGCTACTTCGTGAATCAACTCGCAACTGCGGTGATCGTGTTCGAGCCCGACGGATGGCATCACTACGCAGGTAATTATTCTGACTACGTCGAGTTCACGAAGCGTCGCGCTGAAGCAGATAAAGCCGCTCGACAAGCAGACGCAGCAGAGGCGAAGAAGGCTGCTCAAAACTCGACCGCAGCTCGTTCCGGCACGACCGAGAAGCCGAAGCGCAAGCGTCAGTTCCCGTATCGCAAAGCGGCTGACATCGAGCGCGAGATCGCCGACAAAGAGCAGCGTATCGCGAGCTTGCAGGACGAAATGGCGTCACCGGCTGCGCTCCGCGACGGGCAGCGAATGAAGCAGATCGCCGCTGACTACGAAGCCCTGCAACAACAATTACCTCAGCTGTATGAGCACTGGGAAGAAGCACTCGAACTGAATTAGGCGGCGAAGCCGCAACCATTGTGGCTCGACGCTCCGCGTCGGGAGTCGCGACGCGGAGCGTCGCACCACACTGCGCGCAAGCAGACAAGAAATCGAGAACGAGTAGTACGAGAGAGCCTCAATTCAGTCCGCGAGTCGCTCAAGTGGAATGGGCTTCTTGCTCGTGCTGAATGGGTGCAGTCAAACGATCGCAAAAGGGCAAAGACAGCACGGACTGGAAGTCCATGCTACGACTACGCACTTCGTGCTTCCGTTGAACGCAACTGCGAAATGGACTTCATGCAAACAGTGCCCGACATCGTCAGCGTTTCGTTCGATCGCTTTCCGGCGGCAAAGGGCGCGGCGACTCATATTTCAGCGTTCGCATCCGCATTGGGGGCTCAGTTCGGGCGAGTCCATTTGCTGACGGTTGCTCCGTTGCCCGAGGCGCCTCAATGGTCGGCAGCGGGAGTCGTGCATGTGCCGCTCGAAGCGAATGGAGGGACGCTCTTTGAGCGCGTCGTCAGCTTCCAATCTCACATGTGGAATTGGTGGCGGCAGCAGTTCGGAGCGAATGGCACTCGACCGCGCGTCGCACATATCCGGTCGATCTTCGAAGGCTTCCCGATCGCGCGCGACAAAGAGCAGTTTTGCGAGCGGCTGATCTATGAGGTCAACGCGTTGCCTTCGATCGAGTTGAAGTACCACTACCCGAACGTTGCTGAGGACCGCGAGCTGTTGCAGAAACTGCGCGAGCAAGAACGCAGTTGCCTCACGACCGCAGACCGCATCATCGTCGTCAGCGAAGTCACTCGACGGCACTTGATGAGTCGCGGAGTTGAGGCAGCGCGGATTGAACTCATTCGGAATGGTGCTGATCTCGCCGTGTTTCCGTATCACGAGCCGCGCGATTGGCGAGCCGATCCGCCGTCGATCGAACGTCCCGTGCGGCTGCTCTATTCGGGCACGATGAGTTCATGGCAGGGAGTGAGCTATGCGATCGAGGCATTGGAGCTGCTGCGACGGGACATCCCCGCCGCGTTGACGCTCGTCGGGCCGACGCGACCGCGACAACGCAAGTTGTTGGAAGAGACCGCATGGCGCCTCGGAGTGAGCGATGCGGTGCAATTATTGCTACCCGTCGATCAACCGACGCTCGCCGCATTGCATGCCGAGCATGACATCGTGCTCTCGCCGTTGACTCGCTGTGACCGCAACGTCGATCAAGGCTGCTGTCCGCTAAAGGTGCTTGAAGCGCTCAGCAGCGGAACTCCGCTGATCGCGAGCGATCTCGAAGTCGTGCGCGAACTCTGCCAATCCGACGAGCATGCATTGCTCGTGAAGCCCAATAGCGGCAAGTCGATCAAAGACGCGGCACTGCATCTGATCACAACGCCCGACTTAGCGGCAGTCCTCAGCCGCGCCGGACGTCAGCACGTCGAGCAATGCTTCGACTGGCGAGCATCACAACGGCAACTCGGTGAGCTTTATGCGCGGCTCTGAGTGAACTGAGCTTTCGGCCGTTTAACCGCGAGTCTCTGACGAGCGCGTATGGCGGCGGCATCTTATGCACCCGCGATATCACAACCTGAGGAACACATCCGTTTTGGGGTACGACGGACTTGCAGTCCGTCGCTTCTCA
>CAZNMS010000065.1:0-25971 GCA_964573505.1 uncultured Planctomycetaceae bacterium
TAAACCCCCGAGGCAAGCTCGGGGGCGATTTAATCACAGCCTCTCCGCAAAAGCTTCCTTTCGCGGAGCGAAAGGCGACTATCGGCTGCGGGTTCAACAACCGTTGTTCCGCAGGGCAACGGTCGCAACTCACTTCCCGGCTTGCTTACGGATCTCATCCAGTTCGGCTTCGAGCGCTTGCTTCTGCTTCTCGACCCGCTTCTTCAGCACCTGCGAATGAGCATGCACCGACGTCAGATCGCCGAGAGCCAATAGAGCCGTCCAACAGCCGAGCAAAATGACGAGAATCCAAAACACTGCAGCCGCAGCCGGTCCGAAGTTCCAAACAAAGACATCGCCGAGCGCAATCAGCACGCCGATCGTGAGCAACATGCCGGACAACTGCACGCGGCGCGAATAGCGGTCTCGCAGATGCACGAGGTCGAAGGGATTGAGGTCTCGATCCTCTGACACTTCATGCCAAGCACGCAAATTGAGCCGCAACATCACGAAGCCAAAGACAGCGATCGCGAGTCCAAATAAGACAGCAGGTAACCAATGCGGCATGACGGAGAGCTTTCATCAGTCAGCGAGTGTGAGAGATGTGTCTCGTTGTCTCGTTCCCAAACTCTGTTTGGGAACGCACGCGCGGGAAGCTCTGCTTCCCGTGAGTCCTAACGCGGAGAGTGAAGTGACGAGATGCATGTCGCGGATGCCGGAGTTCCGTCTTAAGGCGGCGGTTCGAAAATCAGTCCCCATCGGCCTCGTCCCGATGATTATCTGCTTCGAGGCTACCGACCGTAGTCGCAAGGCAGACAACCAATGACGCACGTTCGATGCGGCGGGAGTTTAACGACGAGCCATTGACTATTGGCGGCCGCCGCTTGACTCACGGACTGAGTCCGAACTGGACGGGAAGCAGGAGCTTCCCGAGGGTGCGTTCCCAAGCGGAGCTTGGGAGCGAGTGCGCCCGACTCAGAGAGTCAAGCTACGTCTGCGCCCATCACGTTTTCTTCTTCTCAGGATTCATCCAACTGCGGCCGTGCTGTGCGAGTAACTGGTCGGAGTTCTTCGGGCCCCATGTGTTGACTTGATAGAACTCGGGCTGAAAGTCGGGCTGCTCCCAATGGTCGAGCACCGGTTGCACGAAGCGCCATGCCGCTTCGAGTTCATCGCTCCGCGTGAAGAGCGTCGAGTCCCCGCGCATCACATCGAGCAGCAAACGCTCGTAAGCCTCTGCCAATCCCGTCGGGTACTTGTATTCGAGCTTTTGAGCTTCAAGGTGATACTGATGACCGGGTCGCTTCACCGAGCATGACAGCGTGATCGACTCTTCGGGTTGAATGCGGAAGACGAGCGAATTCGGCCGCGTGCCGACGAGTCCGCAGAGATCGCCGACACATTCAACGGTCTCAAAGGGATGCAGCGGCGGCAGCTTGAACTTGATGACGATCTCCGTCATCCGCTGCGGCAACCGCTTGCCGGTCCTCAGATAGAACGGCACTCCCGCCCAGCGCCAGTTGTCGACGAGCAACTCCATTGCAACGAACGTCTCGCGCCGCGAGTCCTCAGCCACTCGTTCTTCCGCGCGGTAACTCGGTGCGGCAACGCCATCGACTTTCCCGCCGACGTATTGCCCGGCGACGGCCCACTTCGAAACTTCTTTGGGATCACCGCCGCGCAGGGACTGCAAGACCTTGAGCTTCTCATCGCGGATTTGATCGGCTTGAAAGACTGCCGGCGGCTCCATTGCGACAAGACACAACAGTTGCAGCACATGATTCTGCAAGACATCGCGCAGTGCACCCGATTGGTCGTAGTAGCCGCCGCGTCCGCTCTCGATGCCTTGCGTCTCGGACATCGTGATCTGCACGTGATCGACATGATGCCGATTGAGCAACGGTTCGAAGATCGCATTGCCGAAGCGGAACAAGAGGATGTTCTGAACGGTCTCTTTTCCGAGGTAATGGTCGATGCGGTAGATCTGATCTTCACGCAGCAACCGACTGAGCTGATGCGTCAATTCTTGAGACGACGCGAGGTCGTGCCCGAACGGTTTCTCGAAGACGACGCGCAACCAATTCGGCTCGTCGCGCCCCGGCACAAACCCGCCCGCAGATAGGCACTGAGCCGACGCTAAGAACAGGCGCGGATCAGTCGCGAGATAGACGACGCGATTGTTATCGCGTTCCGACGGCGCCTCGCCGCGAACTCCTGCTTCGAGTTCTCTCAAGCGGTGCCGCATCGCGGGATAGCCGTCGGGCTTCTCGATCTCGATTTGGTGATAGAAGAGTCGAGCGGCGAACTTCGCCCATTGCTCATCGGTGATGTCTTGAATGCGCCCGAACTTTCGCACGGCTGCAGCCATTTCACCGCGAAACGAGTCGTCGGACTTCTCGCGCCGAGCAACGCCGACAATGGGCACGTTGTCCGGCAGATGACCTTCATGCCACAACGTGAAGAGCGCGGGCATCAGCTTGCGAGCGGTCAGATCGCCCGATGCGCCAAAGATCAAAATGGTCGAATCGAGATCGGTAAGTGAGTCGTTGAGCGAGCCGGTCTGCATGAACGAGGCCTAGCGAAAAAGTGGGGCAAGCACCGACCGCAGCACGTCTACGTCCGCCGTCGGCAAAGGGCGGCGGGTTTTAGGACTTGCTCTGAACTCGGTCTACCTGCGCTTTCTGATCCGAGGCCGTTGCTGCTTTATCGCGAGACGTCGAATAGGACGGAGAGGACTCAGAGGACGAATGGGACTTCGGCATCACCAGCTCATCGCTCGTATTCGTCCTATCGGTCCTATGCGTCCTATCTGCCTTCGCGACAACAGCATCCTTCTGCGCGTTCAACCGCCGACTTCGCCCATTCGTCACCGATATCTCGAAGAACTGCCGGCGCTCGGGGACTGCGCCAATCCACAAAGAGTTGCTCAAGGTCAGCAGTGCCGAATCGCATACCAACAAGCGTTTCGCTGAAGTGTATTTCGAAATACACGAAGTCGAGCGGTCTAACTCGGCCGCGCAAGTTGACGAGCAGCTCCAATTGCGCCCCCGAAAGACTGGCCGAGCAGTAAACGACTGGCGTGCCCTTTGAGTGCCATCTGCCCGAAATAACGATCGCACCGTCGCCGGTGAAAGCCGTCTCAGCGTACTCCGATCTGCATATGCGATAGGCCCGCAGTTGACTCACGGAAAGACTCCGAACTCAAGTCGCATCAGGAGTTCATTCACTTCAGCAGCCCCCGGTTCGGTCGAGGCCCACATAAGTGGCGTTCGCTTGCCGAGCGAAAACTGTTGAGCTTGCAGCCATGCAGCGGCTTGCGAGACATCACCTTTGAAAAACAAGACGGCCTGAGTCGTGACACGTGCGATGCGCCAGAGTCGGGTTGCTTCTTCTTCTGTGAGTTTGCTGACGGCGCGACTCTTCAATTCCGTTGCAGTGAGTTTCATTGCCTTCAAGACAGCACCGCGCGGCAATTGTGATCGCTCCACAAACCTATCGATCGACGAGACGTCGAAACCGCGTCGGAGCAATCGCTCGGCGGTCTCGCTATTAACCCGCGGCATGCCGAGTAGATCCCACTCGGTACGAATCGATTGAGACTCAGCTTGAGAAGATCGGCTGCGTCGCGTTGCCGTAGCGGGGTCGACTGAGTGCAAGACAGCAGGCATTAGAACCTCCGTGAAAGTTGCTGACCCTAGCGGATTGCAGGTGCTCGCTCGCCGCCGCCCTCCCTCCGCCCGCGACCATACTTGCGAGTTGTGGGTAATCATGAGGCTAGAAGCCAATGCTACGGCGACTCCGGCAAGCTCGTAAAATCATTCACCGACAGTAACCCAATGGGTCGCTACGCTGCTCGCCGTTTTCGGGGATCACTTTTCCTTGCTGAGTTTGATCATTGCCATGAGCCCACTCGCATCTTCTTCAACGACATCTCGCTTCGCATGTCCCAGTTTCAAAGCAACGCATTGGCTGCGGCGCGATGTGCTGCAAATCGGCGGGCTCGGGTTACTCGGACTCACCGTGCCGAAGTTGCTTGAGGCGGCTGAGACGCAATCAAAGGCCATCATCCCGACCGCGAAGTCGATTGTGTTCCTCTATCAATTCGGAGGACCGTCGCACGGAGACACGCTGGATATGAAGCCGCGAGCACCCGACGGAGTTCGCAGCCAGTTCAAGCCGATTGCGACGTCATGTCCCGAGATTCAAATCTGCGAGCACCTGCCGGCGCTCGCAAAGGTGATGGATAAAGTCACGCTCGTGCGGACCGTGCATCACAAGATGAAGAATCACAATTCGGCGGCCTATCAGGCGCTGACCGGTCACGCTCCGGTCGTCGATGACATCCGCTTGAGAGACTCGATCGAACTCTTCCCGGCATACGGTTCGATCGTTGATCGACTCGCCCCGAATGCGAACGGGCTGCCGACGTTCGTTGCTTACCCGTATGTCATTTCGGATGGCGCGATCACTCCCGGTCAGCATGCGAGCTTTCTCGGTAAGGGACATGACCCGCTGCTGATCACCGAAGACCCCGCGACTCCGAACTTCGAGTTGCCTCAACTCAGCTTGCCGCCCGGACTGACGGTCGATCGCCTGCAAGACCGACGTGCCTTGCAGCAACTCATCAATCAGCAAACGAAGTCGCTCGACGAGTCCGCTGAAGCGCGCGGGTTGAACTCGTACTTCGAGAAGGCGCTTTCGATGCTGAATTCGACGAAGGTCCGAGACGCATTCGATCTCTCGCAGGAGCCCGAGTCCGTGCGTCGCAAATACGGCCCGACGACTTATGGTCAGAGTTGCTTGCTCGCGCGGCGACTGATTGAAGCCGGGGTCAAATTCGTCAACGCGTACTTCGCATCCAACATTGGCGGACGGAGCATGACGGACGGAGGATGGGACACTCACGGCTTCGACAACACGCGGATGTATCCCATCATTAAAGCATGGCACTTGCCGGTGACCGATCAGACGCTGCCCGTCTTCTTGACCGACCTTGAAGAACGCGGGCTGCTCGATTCGACGCTCGTAGTTTGGATGGGCGAATTCGGCCGCACGCCGAAGATCAACGCCAACATCAGCCGCGACCATTGGCCCGATTGCTACACCGTGCTGCTTGCAGGCGGCGGCATGAAGCGCGGCTTCGTCTATGGCCGCTCGGACAAGAACGGAGCGTATCCCGACCGCGACCCAGTCCCGATCGGCGACATCGCGGCGACGATGTTTCAAGCGCTCGGCATCGACCCGGCGACTCACATTTACGACGCCCTCAAACGCCCGCTCCCGATCGCCGCCGGTCGGCCCGTGATGGAGCTGTTCGCGTAACGATTCCTACATCGCTAAGTCATTTGAGTCCGAGGCCCGCGAGATGCGATTCAAGTTTTGTGGTCGCCTTTCGCTCTACGAAATTGCGTCTTCAAACGTGTCGCAGCTAAGGCGGCTTCAATGCCGAATACCGCCGCAATAAAGACGCTCTTTCGCGGAGCGAAAGGCGACTAGTGGGCTGCTCTGTTCGAACTACGCGTCGATCTGCTTCAACTCACCGGTGCTGTCGCCGAAGCGTTCGTCGGCGACTCCGTGACGGCGCGCGACCGACAAGAAGAGATTGTTGAGTGGTGTCTCGCCGCCGAGCTTGATGTGTTGCCCCGGCTTGACCGTTCCGCAACCGCGACCGGCGAGCACGATCGGAAGTTTGCCGTGATCGTGCCGGTTGCCGTCGCCCAATCCGCTGCCAAAGACAATCAACGAATGATCGAGCAGCGTGCCTTCGCCTTCGGGGATGCTCTTCAGCTTCTTCAGGAAGTAAGCGAAGTTCTCGACGGTGAAGAGATCGATCTTCTGAATCTGAGCCATCAACTTCGCGTCGTCGCGATGATGCGAAAGCTGATGATGTCCCTGATTGACTCCGACCATTGGGTAAGAACGATTACTCCCCTCGTTCGCGAGCATGTAGGTCGCGACTTGCGTGCTGTTCGTGCGGAAGGACAGCGCGAGGATGTCGTACATCAGTCGCATGTGCTCGACGAGTTCCTTCGGCACTCCCGTCGGTACGGCGAAGTCCGGCTTCGCTTCTTCTGCCGACTTCTGTGCTTTCGCCAATCGCTCTTCGATCTCGCGAACGCTCGTGAAGAACTCGTCCATCTTGCGACGATCGGTCTGCCCGAGTTGCGTCTTCAATTGAGCGGCATCGTCAGCCACTGAGTCCAAAATGCTGCGACGAAACTTCGCTCGCTTTGCCGCTTGCTCGGGCGAGTTCGCTCCGGCCCCGAAGAGCCGCTCGAACACCAGCGCCGGATTGATCTCTTTCGCCATTGGAGTTGTCGGCGACTTCCATGAAATCGTCGAGGAGTACGCGCAGCTATATCCCGAGTCGCAACTGCCGGCAGTGCGTCCCGATTCGAGTCCCAGTTCAAGACTCGGAAAGCGAGTCTGCGCACCGACCTTTTGAGCGATCACTTGATCGATCGAAACGCCGACGCGGATGTCGGCGCCGGATGTCTTCACTGGATGCGCGCCTGTCAGAAAAGTTGCAGCCGAGCGCGCATGATCTCCGGGACCGTCGCCCTTTGCGCGACCATTGTCTTGCGCGAGGTTGCTGATGACGCTGATCTCCGATTTGAAGTCCTGCAGCGGCTTAAGAGTCGGCGAGAGTTCGTACTCCATTCCCTCTCCGGTCGGATTCCACTGCGGCATGATCGCGCCGTTCGGAAAGAAGACGAACGCCGTGCGGAGCGGTGCTGAGAGCGACGGCCCCGCCGCGAGCCCATTCGTCGGCAGCATCGCGTTGAGCAGCGGCAAGCCGAGCGCGACTCCGGAGCCCTTCAAGAAGGTTCGTCGAGACAATGTCTGAGACTTGCTGATGAATGCGGTCATGTCGGTCTCCCGTTAGTAGTTGTCTCGCACGTTTAACCGCGACCCTCTGGGGAGCGCGTCATGGGGCATGACGCTCGACTCCGGTAGACGCGCTCCCCAGAGGGTCGCGGTTAAACGGCTTGAATTCGCGGAACTCACTCGCGTTCGCCGTCTCCGCGTCGCGTCAGAAACGGCTTGCTCGTCACGATCCCGAGCACCATTGCCGAGAAGCGTTGCTCGTGAGACTGCATCCGCTTCAACACTTCGTCAACGGCACAACGATCGTAGTACTCCAATCCCCGCCCGAGGGCATACGTCATCAATTTCTCAGTCAAGCTGCGACTGAACTGCGGGCCGCGTGATTTGAGGATGCGAACTAACTCAACCGGCGTTTGAAAACTCTCGCCGGACGGCAGCTTGCCCGATGCATCAATCGGATGCTCGCCGTCCTTTGTGCGCCAAACGCCGATCGCGTTGAAGTTCTCGAAGCCGAAGCCGAGCGTATCCATTGTCGTATGGCACGAAGCACATGTCGGACTTTCGCGATGTATTTTCAATTGCTCGCGCAGAGTCGCTCCCGGCTTTGCTTTCGACGTCACTTCAAGATCCGGAACGTTCGGCGGGGGCGGAGGCGGGGGCGTCCCGAGAATGTTCTCCATAATCCACTTGCCGCGCTTCACCGGCGATGTGCGATCGGGATTTGAAGTCAGCGTCAAAATACTCGCATGCGTCAGGACGCCCGCGCGTTGCGCGGGATTGAGCGACACCTTTTCGAACTGCCCTGACTTCGGCACGGGCAGTCCGTAGAGCTTTGCCAGTCGTGCGTTCGCGAATGTGAAGTCGGCATCGAGAAAATCGAGCACGCTGCGGTTCTCCTTCACGATCGCTTCGAAGACGTGCAGCGTTTCGCTCTTCATGTCTTCGCGCAGTCCGTCATCGAAGTCGGGGAAGAGCGACGCATCGGGAGTGATCTCGTCGAGCCCTCGCAGATTGAGCCATTGCGCGGCGAAGTTCTCGGTCAGCGCTTTCGACTTCGGATCTTTGAGCAATCGCAGTGCTTGCTGTTCGATGACTTCGGGCTTTCGCAGTTCGCCTTTTGCCGCCAGCGCGAAGAGTTCGCTGTCCGGCATGCTGCTCCACAAGAAGTACGACAACCGCGACGCAAGCTCATAGTCGGTGACGGGACGCTCTGACTTCGGATCGTCCGGCCGCTGATCGGTCTCGATGCGGAAGAGAAATGACGGCGCGACGAGCACTGCCTGTAATGCGTATTGCATCGCCTTTGGATAAGGCTCTTGATCATTCAGAGCGAGATCGACGATGCCGAGAAACTTCGAGACCTCAGCCTCACTCGGAGGCCGACGGAATGCCCGCGTGAGAAACGGTCGCAGCGTCTGCTCGGCAGCTTGCTTCGGCGTTACTGAGTTCGACGGCATGACAGTGAGGAACTCGCTCTTCGGAGCCGCGCTCTCGGGAGCCTCGATCACGAACTGACCGATGTAGAGATTTCGATCGCCTTTGCCCTTCTCCCAGAAGTCATTGAGGAAGACGAGTTCGATGCGATGCTTGCCGGCGGTGAGCGTCGTCTTTTGGTCGTAGTCACTGGGACGACGACTGCCCCTCACTTCAATGGCCGGCAATGGCTTGCCGTCGATTCGCAGTTCGAACTTCACCTGCTCGCGACCGTATTGGTCAGCCTTAGCGCGGACTCGAATGCCGTATTCGCCTGCGACCGGCGCGTCGTAATCGAAGAACGCCGAACCGCCAAAAACCATTGCGTAGTAGCCGTCATCCGAGATGTCGTACTTCTCTTTGGACTTCAGCTCTTTCGGCCCGATCGTCTTGCGCGGCTTGCCGCCATCAAGCACCGGAATCACATCCGCCGAGACCTTCTCGGCCGCATCGAGATACTTCTCCATCAGCAGCGGCGAGAGCGAAAGCACGTCGCCGATGTTGTCGAAGCCGTAGCCGACATCGTCCGACGGAAAGTCATGCGCGGGCTCAAACTTCACGTTCAAGAGATCGCGCACGGTGTTGTTGTACTCGGCGCGATTCAGGCGTCGGACGGTGACTCGTCCCGGATCGTTGATCAGCTTGCAGTCGAGATTGAAGAGCTTGTCTTCAAGCCATGCGATGACGGCTTCTTTCTCTTTCTGTTCCGGTTGAGCGACATCGAGTGGCGGCATCGCACCGACCTGCAGCATGCTCAGAACTTTGATCCACTCTTCACGGTGCTTGCCTTTGATGATGTTGTCGGGCACGTCATAGCGAACGAGATTCAAACCGCCTTGAGGATCTTTCTCGCTGTGACAGTCACCGCAGTACTTCGTGACGAACGGCCGCACTTCTGCCTGAAACGGATCCGGCTTCGGCGCGGCGAGCGCTACGAGCGAGCCCAATGGACTGCTCGTTCCGTCTCCGCGCGGAGCAAGCAGTAAGCCGAGCAGTGCAACGAGCAATCCCCCGACGCCGACCCAAAACTGCCACTTCTTGAACGGCAGGCGATCGAACCTCTTCCACTTGCTCGCTTGCGGGCGCGTCTTAGCAGTCCGCTTTCGAGAATCGTTTTGCTGTAACGAAGATTGCACACCGAGTGCGTCAAGATCGTAGTTGCCGCTCCTCGCTTGAGTTTGCCCGGCTCGCTCCTTCGTTCGCGCCGGCTGACGACGACTGCCATCGTTCGCTCGCCTCGCGGGATGTCGCTCGGCAGGACGATCAGCATTTGATACCGGCTCGTCATTCGCGAGATCGTCAAACTGTTTCGGGAGCCGAAAGACCGCTCCGCATTCCGCTAGAGGGCATCGCGCGCGTCGTCCGGCGAACTCTCGACTGACGTTGAATCGAGCGCCGCACTGCGGGCATGCCATCTTGAAGGAATGCGATTCAGACATCGTGCCGGTGATGAAAAAGATGAAACGCCGAGGGACGAAGTTCGCTCCGGTCGCTGCCTCATGTCGATTGTCCCCATTCTCCGCAACTCGAGGCGCGGTTCAACGCGAGGGGGGCAAATCGGACTTCAGATCGGGAGACGACGCGCTGCGGGGGTTCGGTTTGTTCGGTTGTGAGGCAGATCGGGCAACCGCTGCCGTTGAATGTCTCCACTCAATGAGATGCGTTGCCACTCGATCCAATCGGGCCTCACGTAGCAGACGGCCGAGAACGACCGTCTTGCGACCGGCAATACATTGCCGATCACCAACGGAAAACAGCCGGTGCAAGCATCGCTCGCACCGGCTGTTTCTGTTTCAACGGTCGCTCAATCGAGCAACTCAACTCTTAATGGATGAAGATGAACTCGTTGCAGTTCAACAACGCCCAGAAGAGATCTTGATAGGCCGCCGTCTTGTCTTTGTTGGCCTTCAAAAGTTGCTGAGCCATCGTCGACTCTTTTGGACTCGGAACGCGACTCAACGTCGCCAAATAGAGCTTCTTGATCTTCACTTCATCCTTCTCGGAACCGGCAACAATCTCCGACAAGAAGCTGCCCTTTGCGGTCGCGACGGCGTTGCGAACAACTTCGCCGTTCATCAACGCGAGAGCTTGAGGGATCGTGCCATTGAACGTCGTCGACTCGTCGCCTTCGTCAGTGCCGAAGGTTTGAATGAACTGACCGAGCCATTGCTGGCGCTGACGTTCTGCCTGCTCCCAGCTACCGCGACCCGAACGATGCGCGTCAGTCGCGATGATCAGCGAGTCATAAAGCTGCTCGGCTTCCATCGACTTCACATACATGTGACTGAAGAGCGGCGTCTCGCCAGCAGCCGGGTTGTCAGTGTCGTTACCCGCCTTCACGACTTCGCCGTCTTTGTTCTTCGAGCTTTCGACAATGCGGCTCGTGAGGTTGTAAGGCTCGCTATTGGCAATCCAGCGAATCAATTGCTTCGCGTCGTAGCGGCTCTTCACAAACTCGGTTGCCAGTCGGTCATGCAACGCAGGATGCGACGCTTGATTGTGCGGGCCCATATCGTCGACCGGCTTTGTGAAGCCGTAACCGAAGAAGTGGCTCCACATGCGATTGACCATCGACAACGCGATCAGCGGCTTATCGCCTTCGGTCACGAGCTTTGCGAACTCCTTACGACGATCGATGCCGTCTCCATCTTCGATCTGCTTCTCGTAGAACTTCGGATAAGCGACGCGCATTTCGCCGTTTCGCTTCTCGTAATAGACCGGCCCGGTGAAGTTGCCGAAGACGAGTTCTGAGTAGTCATCGATCCGACGTCCGGTCTTCGGATCAGCCTTCTGATGGTCGACCTTACGAGCCTGACGGAAGAAGCTGTTGAACTCCCAGAATTGGTTCTGCTGCCAATCGTTAAACGGATGGTTGTGGCACTGAGTGCATTGCACTTGCACGCCCAAAAACAGCCGAGCTGTCTTTGCAGTGGCCTGCACCATTTCGTCTGCCATCTGCATCTGAGCCAACATGTAGTTGACTGCGCCGTTCTCTTCGAAGTGCCCTTCTGCCGAGACGATGTCATAGACGACTTCGTTCCATGGGCGGTTCTTCGCGAAAGCTTCGCGGTAGAACTTCTGCATGCCTGAGCGGCTCACTCGGCGAGGCGTTCCGCGACCGATCGAGAGATTGGTCCAAACGGTCGTGAAGTTGCGGATGTAGCCGTCGTCATCGAGCAGCTTGTCAATCAGCTTCGCTCGCTTCGCCTTGTCTTTGTCGGCAATGAACTTGTCGACGACGTCGGCTTCAGGAATGTGACCGACGATGTCGAGATGCACGCGGCGAACCCACTCTGCATCCTCAGCGACTTCGGATGGCTTAACTTCGTTGTTTTCCCAACCTTGCCGAATCTGCTCGTTGACGAACTTGATGATCTCGTCCGACGACCCAGTGGTGAATGCTTCTGCCGCTTTGGCCTTAGTGGCAGTAGCTGGCGCCTTTGCGGCGGTGCCTTGCGCAAATGCGGCCGAGGTCAATGTCCCGACCGCCATCACGCCCAGCGCGAACCAACGTGAGACAAACCGCGTGAGCTTCATTGAGTATTCTCCTGAATCACAACACAAAGAGTTTCGAGGCGATATGAGTTGAGTCCGAAACGCGGGCCGATTCTAAGTGGCTTGTTTCGATCCGTTCTAGGGACAACCTCACTGCCCCGTCGCCGCCAAATGTGCGTCGCAATTTGAGAACTCGCCCCAGAATGTGCGAGTTATCCATCAGCGGCTGAGCACCATCGGACTGAGTCGACACCATTCAGGCCGCCATTTGAAATGCGCTTGCTGACGATTCCGACTTCATGCCAGAACCGGAACGCTGCCGTTCGACGACTTCCTCACGAGGACTAACAGAGATGTTGCGATTTGATTTGTCCGGTCGGGTTTCGGTGATCTCGGGAGCGGCTCAAGGAATGGGGCGAGCGACCGCACTTGCCGTCGCTGAAGCCGGCTCGGATGTGATGCTCGTCGATCGTCAATTAGATGGAGCAGAAGTTACAGCCTCCGAGATCCGCGCAATGGGACGACGCGCTGAGTGCGCCAACACGAACGTCTCTGATCCGGTCGCGATCGCCGCGCTGTTCGAGCGAGTTGACTCCGTCTTCGGCAGAGTCGACTTCTTAGGCAACATCGCCGGAGACGGGCATCTCGCGAAGCCAGAAGATCTCACTATTGAGGATCTGCATCGCGTCTTTCAGAACCTCGTAGTGGGTCGTTTCGCGATGTGCCAAGAAGCGGGCCGACGCATGCTCGCTCAAGGTCGCGGGTCGATCATGAATATCGGCTCGCTCGCAAGCACAACGGCACTCGGCAGAGGTCATATCGCTTACAGCATGGCAATGGGCGCCGTCGTGCAGATGACCCGCGAACTCAGCACCGAATGGAGCCATCGCGGCGTGCGCGTGAATTGCGTGACTCCGGCGCAGGTTCTCAATCCGAGTCTCACCTCGCGGATGCAAGACGACCCGACTCTCGAAGGCCGCTTCCTGCGCGGCATTCCCGCCGGTCGATTGGGGCAACCGAGCGACATTATGGGACTCGCCGTGCTGCTCGCATCGGATGCGTCTGAGTGGATCACCGGCGCAATCATCCCAATGGACGGCGGCAATATGGCGATGAACGCCGGAGGCACGCCGGGCCATCAGCAGCACGCCGTCCAATCGTTCCGAGCCGAGAGCTAGAAGCACAGTTGAAGCTGCCGCGACGGGCTCGCGTCTCAATCACTTCGCGTCGCTCACCGACGGCACGAAGCAGTCGCCGCGTTCGATCGAGTGACCTCGCAAGAACTCAGCGGCACGCATCGAACGCTTGCCTTCGGGCTGCAACGTCAGCACTTCAACCGCTCCGTCGCCCGTCTTCACGATCAGTCGCTGATGATCGAGCACATCAACGGCGCCGGGTTCTCCGTCGATCGCATGCGAAATCGGCTCGACATCCAAAATCAGCAGTCGATGCACGCCGTGCTTCGTTTGCAAAGTGGCCGAGGGCTTCGGCCAGGGCTGCACGCCGCGAATATGGCAACCGACTAAATGAGACGTCTTGCGCCACGGAACTTCACCGTCAGTCTTCTTGAAACGCTTCGCCTTCGTGACCTGACTCGGATCTTGCAGAAAGGGCTTCGTCGTGCCGTCCGCTAACTGGTCGATGACTTGCTGAGCGAGCGGCACGGACAACTCGGCTAAGCGTTGTTCGAGTTCTCCATAAGTCTCTTTCGCACCGATCGTGAGTTTGACGACTCCCAATACCGGACCGGCATCAAGCTTCGGTTCGATCTGAAAAATCGTGATGCCCGTCTCGGTCTCGCCATTGATGACTGCGTATTGGATCGGAGCAGCACCGCGATACTTCGGCAGCAACGACGCATGCAGATTGATCGCCCCCAATCGCGGGATGCCGAGCAACTCCGCCGAGAGAATCTGACCGTAGGCGGCCACAACAAAGAGGTCCGCTTCGAACTGTCGCAGTCGTTCGAGCGACTCCGGGACGTTCGCGCTATCAGGCTGAAACACCGGAACGCCGCGTTCGACGGCAAGCTCCTTCAGCGGATTCAAGTGCTGATGATGCCCGCGCCCAGTGCGATCGGGCTGAGTCACGAGCCCGACGACTTGATGCCGAGTCTCAAACAATCCGCGAAACGTCGGCAGGGCGAACACTCCCGTCCCAAACATTGCCAGTCGCAACACGTTGGCCATTGATCCTCACCGTTGTCTGAAGCCGCAGAGCTTTGTCGAGGAGCGAATCTGCGATTGCTCGGCCTTGCCGCAGCGTTCGATCGTTTCGCAGTTCACAACTCACCCTGATCAAAGAGGGCGGGTTTGTAATCATGCGAACTCGAGTCGGCACTCAACTGCGAAATGCAACTTCAGCGCAGCCCCTCATGAGCAGAACTTGGGAACGCAGACCGAAGCGAGTAAGACTCCACCGCAGCGCTGCTTGAATTGTTACATCCCATTGAATTCATCGAGGAACCTCGCATGTCTTTCTATTTCGAGACTCCATTGTCGCGACGTCATGTCCTGCGAGGACTCGGAGCGGCGATCAGCTTGCCGTTGCTCGATGCCATGCTGCCCCGAGTTTGGGCTGCTCCCTCGCAGTTTCAGCCGCTTACGAAGTCGCAAGGACCGAAGCCGCGCATGATCTGCTGCTATGTCCCGAACGGCGTCAACATTCTGGAGTGGGTGCCGAAAGATCCCGGTAAGAATTATTCCCTCTCACCGACTCTCGAAGTGCTGAAAGAGCATCGCTCTGACTTCTCTGTCATCTCGGGCATCGGGCATCCCGCTTCGCAAGGCGGGCATAGCGGCGCCGATACATGGCTGACGGGAGCCGACCTGAAGTCAGTGCCGGGAGCGGACTACTCAAACTCGATCTCGATTGATCAAGTCGTTGCCGAACTGCACGGCAAGCAAACTCGCTTTCCGTCGCTGCAATTGGCCGACGGTTCCGGGACGGGCTCTGCGGGGCACAGTCATACGCTGTCCTTCGATCGAGCCGGAACGCCGATGCCGGCGGAGAACTCTCCGAAGCGACTCTTCGAACGACTGTTTGTGCCGGAGAACTCCGCCGATCGCGCGGCAACGTTGAAGCGCTATGCCGACAAGAAGTCGATTCTCGACAGCGTGCTCAGCGAAGCGAGTGCGCTGCAGAAGCAACTCGGCAAGAACGATCAACGTAAGCTCGACGAGTATCTCTCTTCCGTGCGCGAAACCGAGCAGCGCGTGCAACGCCTCGAATCATGGGTCGATGTGCCGAAGCCGAATGTCGATTCAAAGCATCTGCAATTGGCGAGTCAGCCGGGCAACGCTCACGATCGGCCAATGTGGCTCGATGTGATGTTGGAGTTGAGCTACCTCGCATTCCTCACCGACACAACGCGCGTGATTGCCTACGAGTGGTCCCGCGAGGCCGGCGGTTTCGGCGGCGGGGGCGAGAATCATCATGAGCTATCGCATCACGGCGGCGATGCTGGCATGTTGCAGAAACTGGCGGCGATTGACCGCTTCCATCTGCAACGACTCGCGCGGTTCATGACCTTCTTGAAGTCGACCGAAGACGGCGACGGCAACATGCTCGATCGCACGGTGATCTTGTTTGGCTCGGGCATGAATTCCGGAGCGGGCGGCGAGCACTCGCCGAAGAACCTGCCGACGCTTCTAGCCGGCGGTCACAAACTCGGACTCAAGCACGGGCAGCATCTCGCCTTCAATGTCGCCGGACATCCGCCAATGTCGAACCTGCTGCTGACGATGGCACAAAGTATGGGAGTCACGGTCGACAAGTTCCGCGATTCAACTGGGACATTGAATGGGCTGACGTAGTAATGCCGAGTGCTTCTCAACCCTTTGAATGACGCGGCGCGAACCATTTCAAAGCGACGACCATCCTGCTGGCCCCAACACGTAAACGGTCAGCAAAGCGTCTCAACGACGCGCGAGATTGCGCAAGAAATAGCGGCCTTGACCCTCTCTGAGGGCACTTGTAGATTCCCGCCCGCCTCGCCAAGACCGCAATTGGCAACGATGAAAAATGCCGTATTTTCAAGCACTTTTTGAAGATTTGAATTCACGGTTCTGAGCGTCTTATGGGGCTCCGTAGCCAAGCGGCTAAGGCAGTGGATTGCAAATCCATCACCCCCGGTTCGAATCCGGGCGGAGCCTCTTCAATCGCCCAAGTTTGCTCTCATGCAAACTTGGGCGATTTCGTTTGATACTCCTCGCAAAAGCAACAAACCCGTAGCTTGACTCTCTCAGTCGAGCTCCCATCGAACCCAGTGCTCGACTCGGAGAGTCAAGCGACGACGCGCGCACGACGCCATTGAAACGATCAAGCTTCGGCGGCCTCATCGCACAGAGTTGCCGTCCCGACTTCGCAGCAGAAGGAACACTCTCTTGAACGGTCCCAATTTCTCGAAAGCGGAACTCATCCCGGTCATCGCTCAAGACGAATCGACCGGAGATGTCTTAATGCTGGCCTACATGAATCAAGAGGCTTATGCCGAGACGCTGCGGACGGGCCGCGTTTGTTATTACAGCCGCAGCCGTCAGAAGCTGTGGCGCAAGGGCGAAGAGAGCGGCAACGTTCAAGAGCTGAAGGGCATCTTCTATGACTGCGACGCAGACACGCTGCTCGTGAAGGTCAATCAAATCGGCGGCGCTGCCTGTCACGAAGGTTACAGGAGCTGCTTCTTCCGGCAGATCAATCCGCAGACCGGCGAAGTAACGACCGTCGGCGATCGAGTGTTCGATCCGAAAGCTGTCTACAAGAAGTAGCCGTAGCTTGGGATTCCATCCCGAGCAGCAGCGGGCGAAGACGGGCTTTAAGAGTTGCGATTTGTCGTCAGTCGTTGCTGAGGCCAGTCGCAATTGACGATGTAGTTCTTGTTTTGGGATGCAAGTTGGTGCTGCAGCTCGGGATTCCATCCCGAGCAGCAGCGGGAGAAGACGGGCTTTAAGAGTTGCGATTTGTCGTCAGTCGTTGCTGAGGCCAGTCGCAATTGACGATGTAGTTCCTTTTTGAGGATGCAGGTTGGCGCTGCGGCTCGGGATAGAATCCCAAACTCCAGCCGACATTCCGGACTGAAAGTCCGCGTCACACGGACGGACTCCCAGGAGGTCAGCATGCTGGTCGGAGTTCCTCGCGAGATTAAGCCGGATGAGTACCGCGTCGCGATGTTGCCTTCGGGGGTTGATGAACTCGTGCGGCACGGGCATCGAGTTTTCATCGAAACGAAAGCCGGAATCGGTAGCGGCATCACCGACGATCGGAAATTGGCGAGCAGGTAATGTTGGCCGGTCGCTTCACTGGAGGATCAATCAACGATGCCGCAGTACGTGCCGCTTACCGTGCGCTATTCTCGTTATCTCTGGACGTTCGAGCTGACTCCGGCGGGGCGCGTGCTTTTCTTTAGCGTGCTCGTGACTTCGATCGGAATGGGCACCGTGATGGTGCCGGTCTATCAGATCTTTGCTGTGCTCTTTATGGCCTATGTCGTCATCTGGCTCATGAACTTCGCAGTCAGGCCGTCACTCACGGTGTCGGGAAAATTACCCCGCCGAGTGTCTGTCGGTGAGCGGCTTGCGACCGAGATCGAACTCACGAATCGCTCCTCATGGCGCCCGGCTTATGACCTCATGTTGTGGCTGATGGAGCTGCCGCCGCAGTGGGAGTTTGAAACGGCGGATCTTGCGATCGCGCGGCTCGGTCCCGGTGAGTCCGCTCGCTTGCCGCTCGTCTTCAGGCCGAAACGGCGCGGGCTGTATGAGCTGCCGGACCTCAGACCGCATACGACGTTTCCCTTCAACTTGATGCGGAGTAGTGCGACTCGGCATCCACTGGGAGCGGTGACTGTCGTTCCGAGCTTTCATCCGATTGCGCATCTCGATGTCCCCGTCGGCACGCGCTATCAGCCGGGCGGAGTTGCTCTGAGCTCGAACGTTGGCGAGTCGCCGGAGTACATCGGCAATCGAGAGTACGTGCCCGGCGAGCCGATCAGACGATTGGATTTCCGCTCATGGGCGCGGCTCGGCAAGCCCGTCGTGCGGGAATATCAAGAGGAGTACTACTGCCGCATCGCATTGGTGCTCGACACGTTTGTGCCGAGCACGAGGCCGGTCAAACGCTTTCCGCATTGGCCGCGTCTTGAGTTCCTCAAGCTTCGCAAGGAACGCGCAGCAAGCTCGCCGGCACTGGAAGCAGCAGTGCAACTCGCCGCCGCCGTTGCTGACTCGCTCGCTGCGACCGAGCACTTGATCGACCTCTTCGCTGCCGGTTCGCAGCTCTATGTCTTTCGAGCCGGACGCAACCTCGCGCACTTCGATGACGTGCTCGACATCCTCGCTGCCGTCGATGCATGTCCGACGAATCCGTTCGTCACGCTGAGCCCGGCGATCGCTGACGAGTTGTCATCAATCACAACGTCGATCCTCATCCTGCTTGATTGGGATGAGTCGCGCGAGCTGCTCGCGCGGACGATTCTCGAATCCGGCTGCCAACTCAAAATCATCATCGTGAGAGACAGCGCGACGAGCATGCCTCTGCCGTCGGATCTCGGTGCGGTCACGCAGCTCGATGTTGAGTCGGTGCTCAAGGGGAATGTTGAGCGGCTTTGAGGATGCGGCGCTCGGAAAAGTAGCTTGCGATTCCATCCCGAGCCTGAGCGGAACGAAGTTCTCAAACATGATACGAGAACGCCGTCAGGATTCGGTCTGAAGAAAGCGTCAACGGCGGGTTGAGAAGCACTTCGTGAACTCGTAGCTCAGTCTCTCCGAGACTGAGCATTTTGCAGGACGAAGCTTCTTCAGGCCCGCCAGTTCGCACTCGATTAAGAACTCGCAGGCGACGTTTAGTAAGTCGCTTCGTCACGCAAAAAAGGCCGCCTCGGAGAGGCGGCCCTACGTTTCAGTTCCCAACTCACTCAGGATCCGAATGCCGAGTCGAACAACCTGAAATTGAGTGCTCCGCCGGAGCGAAGCACTCGAATGGACGATTACTCGTGCATCGTTTCGGGCTTCGGTTCAGGTAGCCAGAACGAGGCGATGAAGCCGACGAGATAGACGCCGAAGCCGACTGCGGCGGCGGTATAGGCGAGCTTCGTCGGAGCAGCGGCAGTGTCAGCAGTTGTCGCCAGTGTTGCCGTCACCCATGCGAACGACGTCCCGATCAAGCGACCGCCAATGTTGGCGGCGAAGCTCTCGCCCGTGCCGCGCAAGTGCAGCGGATAGACGTTCGGCAGATAGTTGCCCCAGAAGCTGAACTGGGCGACGGTCAAGAACCCGGCAAGGAAGAGTCCGACATAGGTCAGCGACATGTTCGTCGTCGCGCAGTACGCGAAGATGATCGGCATCGCGACGATGCCCGGAATTTGGAACAGTCGCAGCAACGAACGCCGACTCACAATCACAACGGCCAGTGCCGCCATCGCGAAGCGGCCAAACAAACCGCCGACCTCTTGAATCTTCGTGACCGTCGACGCCTTCTCTTGAGTGACTCGTCCGCGCACGGGGCCTTCGATCTTGCCCTTCGTTGCGCCGATGAGCTTCTTCTTCTCTTCGTCCGACTTGCCTTCGAGTGACTTCTTGAATTCAGGCGACGACAGCGCGGCCTTCACTTTGTCGGCAACCTTCGGATCTTCGACGGCTGCTTTGACGGCGTCTTTGACTTCGGGCAGACCGGGGATGATCTGCTGAATGTGCTGAATGGCTCCGAAGGCACCGCCGAAACTGCAAGCAAACATGATCGTCGTGACGATCGTCGTGCGACGGAGTTCGGGCGAGAACAGTTGCCCGATGCTCGCGCGTTTGAGAGTTCCCGATGCCTTCTTCTCGGCCCAAACGGGCGACTCAGGCAAGAACGGTCGGATCAAGATCAACGGGATCGCCGGGATCAGTCCCGACATCAATGTGTAGCGCCATGCGGCGTGCGCGTTCTCATCAAGGATCGCTCCGCCGAGCAACGGGCGGATCGCCGGGAGCTTGTCGCCATAAGCAATCGCAAGACCGTTCGCGACAGCCACAAGCAAGCCGCCGACTGATGAAAACGCCTGCGTGTAACCGAGCACTTTCTCGCGCTGATGCGGATCAGCAAACAACTCGGCGAGCCATGCAACGGCAGCAACGAACTCGACGCAGACGCCGACGAACACGAAGCAACGGCACGTCAGCAACATCCAAATGTTGGTCGAAAAGCCCGCCGCAAAGGCCGAGAACGCATAGATCAGAATCGACCATGTGAGGACTCGGCGACGTCCCAATCGGTCGGTCAAGTAGCCGCCGATCAGACCGAACACTCCGCCTGCGAAAGCCGGAATGTAGAAGAGACGTCCGACCCACATTTGAAACTCGGGCGATCCCGGTGCAGCTCCAACAAGCTCTTGCAGCGCGGGTCTGACGATGAGCGGAAGCATCAACAATTCATAGATGTCGAACGCAAAGCCGATCGACGCAATCGCGCAGATCAGCCATGCAACGCGATCAAGCTTGCGAGGAGCAGGAGCATTCGCCGGAGTGGCTGCGGGGTCTGACATAGCGGGGAATCCTGAAGAGGAAAGAAGGCGGGAGAGCGGAGCCATTCGTCATTCGCTGCCGACAGTTCGCCGACGCCAAAACTCAATGAGTCGTGAGTAATGGAAAATACATCGTGAAAAATGACTGAGGACCGATGACTACGGACGGATTGCTACGAACTATGTCCGCACCTGCAAGATGCACTCGACTTCGACGCTGATGTTGCTCGGCAGCGAGCCCATTCCGACGGCACTGCGGGCTCCTCGTCCGAGATCTCCGAAGACCTCAACCATTAAGTCGCTGAAGCCATTCATGACCTTCGGATGGTTTTGAAAGTCAGAGACGGCGTTGACCATTCCGAGCACCTTGATCACTCGGACGACCCGGTCGAGCGTGCCGTACTCGCGCTTGAGCGTTGCGAGGATCGCGAGCCCGACTTGTCGCGCGGCGAGATAGCCCTCTTCTTCAGAGACTTCTGCTCCGACCTTGCCGGTGTAGAGCGTCTTGTCGGCCTTGAGCGGTCCGTGACCCGAGACGTAAGCGAACTCACCGACTTGCACGACCGGTGTGTAGTTCCCGCCCGGCTTCGGAGCCGGGGGCAGTTGCAGACCATTGGCCGCGAGATAGGCATCCAATCGGGCATCAGCACTCATGAGGCGGGATCCTTTGCGGAGAGGCCGTCATCGTTTCGCCCTCCGACCTTGCGTCGGAAGTTCGACGGACCCTGCGCGTTCGATGTCGTAAACGATCGACCGACGCAGAGGCCATTGAACTCCGCGACGAGTTCGGAGCGACTCAGTCAGAGCCTCGATGTGAGGGGAGTCTTGATGTTTGCTGTTTCGCGCCCCGCAAATCCGGGCGGCGAAGCGGGCGAGAGAATAGTTGCGTGCTAGTAGGCCCGCGAGGCTCGCGAATAGGCGTCTCCGGTGATCGCAAGCGGACAGAACGCCGTCGCCATCGGCTTGCCGTTAAACGACGCGGCGCAGCCGCATCCATTGTGGCCCGACGCTCCGCGTCGGAAGTCGCGACGCGGAGCGTCGCGCCACACTGCGTGCAGGCTGTTGTTCCCGCAGTTGAGGTCGCCCGTTATTGATGCCTGCGGACGATTGATGAATCCCCCACTCTCGCACTCAGAGGATGCCGACATGCAGAGACGACTTCATACCGCCTTCGTTTGCGCCGCCGCGTTCGGCGCGCTTTGTGGGGCGATGACATCGCATGCCGCTCGCGCTGATGAGGTGCAATTAGAATGGCAGGCGAAAGGGATCAGCGGCAAAGCGGGGTACTATCAGCCGGCGCGGCTTGAACTCAGTGATCAACAGCCGGAGTCGATCAAGAAGCTGCCAGAGGGCGTCGAGAAGCTGAAGTTCGGAACGTTCAATTTCGGAGCAGCGGACTCGCCGTTCAAAGTTGTGGCGGCACTCTTCGAACCGAAACGCGGCGAAGGCAAGTTGTGGATCGATGCCAACGGCAATGGCGATCTCACTGATGATCCCGCCATTGGATGGAGGGCACGCTCCAACAAGCGAGAACAGGTCGAACTGTTTCAGTTCAACGGCAACGCGAGTGTCGCGATTCCTTATGGCGACGAGCAGCGAGCCTTCCACTTCAGTTGCTATCGCTTTGACCCCGAAGACCCGGCTCGCAAGGCGTTTGCGAACGTCATCTTCTATTACCGCGACTCGGGGTACTCCGGCAAAGTGAAGCTCGGTGATAAGGAGTATCCGGCATTACTCATCGACGACTCATCGACCGGCGACTTTCGCGGCCTCAACGATCCGAAGGACTCGAAGGTCAACTTGCTGCTCGATCTGAATGCGAGCGGCAACTTCGAATTCAAAGGCGAGCGATTCGACGTGCGGCAGCCGTTCAACATTGGCGGCACGACTTATGAGATCACCGGCTTAAAGGCGATCGGCGGGAAGTTCGAGATCATCAAGTCCTCGAAGACGGTCGCTGAGAAACCGCTCCCGGCCAACATCGCAAAGGGCAAGAAGCCGCCGACATTCGAAGCGAAGACGACAACCGGTAAGACCATTCGCTTTCCGCAGGACTTTGAAGGCCGACTGGTGCTGCTCGATATTTGGGCCATGTGGTGCGGGCCGTGCCGAGAAGAGTTACCGAATCTGCGGCGCGTGTATGAAGAATTCCACTCGCAAGGTTTCGACGTGCTCGGCGTGAGCATCGACGACCCGGACGAGCGCGAGAAGTTCAACACGTTCCTCAAAGACAACGACATGAGTTGGCAGCAAGTCAACGAAGACGAAGGCTTCGGCGGACGCATCTCGGCGATGTTCGGAGTGAACGGCATTCCGTTCGGCTTGCTGATCGACGGCAAGTCGGGAGTCATCGTTGCTGACGGTTCGGCACTGCGCGGTCCGAATCTTCGCGAGACGATCGAACGACGGCTCGAACGATTGGGCGAGCCGATTGAAGACGATCCGAAGTCCGATCATTCGCGCGTCGATGACCCGCTGATCGCGAAGGCGCGCGAGGCGGCGAAGAAAGAGGGCTTCACGAACGGGCTGAAGTTCGCCGAGTTGCGTCGTGCTCCGAAGTCAGAGCCGATCGCGCTGCCGAATCCCAACAAACAAGCGTTGCGCGGTCGCGAGATCGCTCAACGCGCAAAGGATGCTCATGCACGTTGTGGATGGGTCTTCCATTGTTCGAAGTGCGATCGTTGGCACCTGCAAGTGGCCGGCGGATATGCGATCGCCAGTGACGCTGTTGCGACAGCCGCGCATGTGATGGCTGAGCCGACGGCATCAAAGCTCGAAGGAGCATTTCCGATCGTCGTGACTTCGGATGATCGCATTCTGCCAGTGACGTCGGTTGTGGCGCTCGATAGCGCGATGGACACGATCGTGTTGAAGGTCGGAGCAGCGGATCTCAAACCCATTGCACTGAGCGATGATGTGTCGATCGGCGATTCGGTCTTCTGCTTCAGCGACCCGCAAGGCATTCGAGGCTACTTCAGCGCCGGAATGGTCAATCGGCAGTTCAGCTTGAAGTCGGAGTCTCAAGAACCGCGACATCAGCGATTGGACGTGAGCGCGGATTGGGGCAAAGGCAGCAGCGGGTCGGCGGTGCTCGACGAGTACGGCAATGCGATCGGTCATGTGCTGCGCATTCAGCCGATCTTCTTGAACAACGATCGCTCGGGCACGGCGGCGCGATCAGCAACGCTCTTTAGCGTGCATGAGGCGGCGCCGGCGAAGAGCGTGCTGAGTTTGATCAAGACGAAGTAGCCGTAGCATTGACGCCTACGTCCGTGCTTCCGGTTTGTTGCAAGTCAGAGCGGGTCGCTCTCGGACGTAGGCGTCCGAGCTACAGCGACCCGACGTAGCAATCTTATCTCTCCCCTCTTGCCCGAATCGCAGCACGGAGCGCGGCCCGATGGGCACGCGGTTAAACGAGTCGGGCTACTCCGTGAGTGCGATTGTTCTGACGTCTTGAGCCGTTATTCTCCGGCCCGTTTTGCCGGGCAACTGGCACCTATTTGGCCGAAATTCGAAGCCTCTTTTTGCTGAAGCAATATGACTCTCAATCCCCGCGTGCTCATCGTTACCGCATTGGTTTTGCTCGCGACATTGGTCCGCTTTGTGGATCACGGACTGCCGAATGTTGCTCCTGTCGGAGCGATCGCGTTGTTCGGCGGAGCGTGCTTCGCATCGCGCAAGCAAGCCTTCGGTGTGACGTTCGCAACGATGCTCTTCAGCGACGCGCTGCTCTATGCGACTCGTTATCGCGACTGGCAGGCTGATAGTTGGGGCTCGATGTTGTTCGTCTATCTGGCCTTCGGATTGGTCGTGCTGCTCGGCGACATGCTGAAGAAGCATCGTCGATCGGTTCCCGGCATCGTTGCCGGCTCGCTTGCTGGTTCGATCGTCTTCTTCTTGGTCTCGAACTTGTCCGCATGGGCGTTCTATGCCGAGTACTCGAAAGACCTTTCGGGATTGATCCGCTGCTATCTGGCCGGCATCCCGTTCTATCGCAACACGTTGCTCGGCGACCTCTGCTTCAACTTCGCATTGTTCGGCGGCTTTGCCTTCCTTGAGCAGCGAGTGGCAGCACTGAAAGCGAAGTCGTAGCAACGCTTCATAGCGACGGTCTCTGAATGGTCCTTTCAGTCGTTGATGTCCTTTCGGTGTTTGCATCGAATCGACCGCAGCGACTGAAAGGACCTTTGCATTTCCGGCGGTCGCGATTGCATGACGCTACGAGATGAGCGAGCTAAGGTCCGCCGCGACGATTTGTCGGTGGTTGTCATTCCTCACGCTCAGCTTCTCGGGAGAGATCAGCATGATTCGAAGTTGGCTTCGCACATTGGGACTCGTGACCGGACTCGGGTTGTCATTGGGAGTGGCGGATGCCGGTCCGAATTGGCCTCGCTGGCGCGGACCGCTTGAGAATGGTCACTCGACCGAGGTCGGACTGCCGGTGAAGTTTGAAGCAGCGGACATCGTTAGCACCGTGCCGCTCAAAGGCATCGGCCAGTCTTCGCCCGTTGTGTGGGGCGAGAAAGTCTTCATGACGGCGGCTCTTGAGAAAGGAAAACAGCGGGTAGTCTTCTGTCTTGATCGAGCAACCGGCAAGACGTTGTGGGAGCACGTCGCATGGACCGGCGAGCCCGAGCCTTCACACATCATGAATGGATGGGCTTCCGCCACTTGTGTTACCGACGGCGAAATGGTCTTCGCGTTCTTCGGCAAGGGCGGCCTGCATGCTTATACGGTCGACGGCAAGCCGGTTTGGTCGAAGGATCTCGGCACGTTTGAAAGTCCGTGGGGCGTTGCATCGTGTCCGATTGTCGTCGGAGATTTGCTCGTGCAAGCCGGCGACTCAGAGAAGGACGCCTTCATCGCGGCATTCGATACGAAGACCGGCAAGCAAGTTTGGTCGACGCCTCGTCCCAACAAGCGCGGATGGAGTACTCCGATCGTCGTTGAGGTCGCCGGTCACAAAGAGATCGTCATCAACGGGAACGATGGAGTGATGGCCTATGATCCTCAGACCGGAAAGCAATTGTGGTTCTGCAAGAGCTTCGCGGGACGAGGAGAACCGACAGTGACTCCGGCAGCCGGGTTGCTCTGCACGGTCAATGGTCTTTCCGGGGACGTCTATGCGATCAAGCCGGGCGGATCGGGCGATGTGACGGCGACTCATATGGCATGGCATACGCCGCGCAAGGGAAACCGCGACTGCCCCTCACCGATCGTCATTGGCGACTACATGCTGGTGATGGACATGAAGGGCATCGTGACGTGCTATCAACCGAGCTCGGGTAAGGAGCTATGGAAGCATCGCATTGGGGGTAATTTTTCTGCCTCACCGATCGCCGCGAATGGATTGGCCTACTTCATTGGTGAAGACGGAACGGTCGTCGTCATCAAGCCGGGCGACGTTGCTGAAGTCGTCGCCGAGAGCCGCATCAAGGGTGCTGACGGAGAATTGTTCCGCGCATCAATCACTCCGTGCGAAGGCCAGTTGCTGATCCGCTCGACAACGAATCTGTATGTCGTCGGAAAGCGCAAGGCTTCGTAGTGGGCGAGTGGTCGTAGCACGGGCTAGAAGCCTCATGATTACCCACAACTTGCGTTGAAGGCATCGAGAGCACGGACCATTTGTTGGAGTTTTTCGAAACCGCGCCACAGCGTTTGCCAGCCGGGTTCTCCGTCGCTTTTGCGGCCGATGAAGC
>CAZNMS010000066.1:0-25938 GCA_964573505.1 uncultured Planctomycetaceae bacterium
AATGGGTGAGGAACACTGGTACGACGGACTTGTAGTCCGTTGAACGTCGTGAGAAGCGACGGACTGCAAGTCCGTCGTACCCCAAAACCGGATGAACTCCCGAAGAGTTCCTCGATCCACTCTTGATGCCTTTTCCGCACCGAATGTTGACGGCGTTTTCGGATCTTGTTTGAAAACCTCTTCCCGCTGAGGCTCGGGATGGAATCCCAAGCTACTTGAGACAGCGACGCAGCACGGACGAGGGCGTCCATGCTACGAACTCGGGAAGCTGTTCACCGACTATCCTTAAGGAGCGAATTCGATCTATGTCTGCTGTCTTTCGAGGTGTCGATTACACACTGGCAATTCCCGATGGTTGGACTCATCACCGGTCACGCGAAGCTGAGATCTTCTGCAAGCTCGATACGCCGATCGGGGCGCTGTATGTCACAAAATTTACATCGGACGAAATGGAAGATGCGGATGCTCTCGAAGTCCTGCATGTCCTGAGCGAACGGCCGAAGGATGCGTGCCGGTATCATCAGGCGACAAGCACCGCGCCCGAGATGTTCTCGGTCGAGTACTCACGCAACGGATGGCACCATCACGATTGGGTCGCGGCTCAAGGGCCGCATGTCGTTTCGCTGAGTTACAAGTATCAGACTTTTCCCGATCGCGATGAATTGCGAGATGCGTTTGCAATCGTCGAATCTCTTCGGTTCACCGTCTGACGCGCTGCTCTGGCGCGAAGTTGCTGTCTCACTTCGGAACAGTTGAGGAATACGTTCCCGAGTTGGCGTCGCGTAGGTCGGACGCCTACGTCCGACAGCGACGCAGCACGGACATAGGCGTCCATGCTACGAATTCGGGAAGCGCGTTACCGACAAACCCTTCGTCTATCACTTTTGGAATCCGATCATGGCTCAAGCGCAGTTTTTGATTCGTCGCAAGGTCTTCAAGTTCTTCGGCGCGGCGTTTCACATCTACAACGGGCAGGAGCAAATCATCGGCTACTGCAAGCAGAAGGCGTTCAAGCTCAAGGAAGACATCCGCGTCTATACCGATGAAACAATGAAGGTCGAGTTCCTGCAGATTCATGCGCGGAACATCATCGACTTCAGCGCAGCCTATGACGTGCTCGACGGAGCGACGGGCGAGCGGATTGGTGTCATGCGCCGCAAAGGATGGAAGTCGATGCTGCGAGATACATGGGAACTGCTCGACCCGAATGAGCAGCTCATTGGTCTCATTCAGGAAGACAGCATGTTCGCTGCGTTGCTGCGTCGGCTGTTGTCGAACTTGATTCCGCAGTCGTTTCATCTGACGGATCAGGATGGTCACGAGGTTGCTCACTTCAAGCAGAACTTCAATCCGTTCGTCTACAAGCTGGGCGTCACGATCCCGGAAGGCTGCCCGTACAACCCGCTGTTGATTCTGGGAGCAGCGGTGCTGATCTCGGCGATTGAAGGTCGGCAGAAGTAGGTCGCTCATCGGGGCGGCGCGAATGCCCCGACATGCGGCACGATCAGAATTCCGCGCGGCATTCCGCTTTCGATGAATGCCGCGCTTCCGTTGAGAGACTCGTGCTCGGCGCCGTCTGTTTGCTGTGCTGTTGGCAGCGAGCGATTCGTGACGGACCTCTTCTTCGATTGGCAGGCTCTAATGACGAAGCACTGGCGTCCTGAGGACGACGATCACGACGACTGGTTGCAGGGCGACTCGGACGAGAGTGGGTACGCGGACCATCAGGAGTTTGCTGACGACACTGATGATGATTCTCCGACCGTCGAGTGCTCGAAGTGCGGCTGCGACATCTATGAAGACGCAGCGCAATGTCCTCTCTGCGGTGAGTGGCAGGAGAAGGGGCCGCGTCAGACGCACGCATGGGCGAAGTACCCCGGATGGTTCATCTTGCTGGGAGTGCTCGGGATCATCGGCGTGATTGTCACTCAGCTATGGACGGCGGTCATGGGGCTGTTTTCGCGGCTGCAATAACAATTGCACGAGCGGCGAGCGGCGACTGATCGTGATTGAGACTCCGATTCGGCGCGTCCTGCTGGCAGCAGCAGTTCTGAGGATTGATTGCGTTGTAGGAATTCGAACGACAGGCAACGCGATCAACGACGCGAACTTTGCAGCGCACGTCGCTCGAAATCGTTGAGACATTCAGAAGGCAACTTTCGGAGTCGCAGACTTCGGGTAGAGTCTTTGTGTTTGGTTACGCGCCGTCGTCTTCAAGCGATCTGGGCCTCGTCATGTCTCTGCGGTTAGTCCCCGTCGATTCCGGAAAGCCGATCAAGCTCGACAAGCCTGTCTTGCTGGTCGGGAGGAATCCGGACTGCGACGTGATCCTGATCGATAGCCGCAAAGTTTCTCGCCTGCATTGCTTGCTCGCGATCGTCCAAAATCGGGTCTACATCCGCGACCTCGGTAGTACGAACGGCGTTTGGCTCAATGGAAGTCGAGTCGAGCGTGAAGCACGCATGAAGATTGGTGACGAGCTTTCGTTTGCCGATCTGAAGTACGAGCTCGTCAACAGCAGCGCGGACCCGGAGCCACTTCCCAAAGCGAAGTCGAAGCGTCGTCAGCCCGACGAAGATGAGTCGGAAAACGAGTTTGTTTCGGGCGAGGACCTCTTGAATGCACCGGCATTCAACGAGCGCGAGACGCGCGATCCTTCGCCGCTGCGGTCGAAGAAAAAGTACGCGCCGGATGTCGGCAAAGATCGGCTCGTTCCGTTGCCGGATGAGGATGACAGCTTTGTCGTCGAGCCTTCGTTGATGCGGATTCCGAAGCGCGCGCCGTCACTAAAGTCGGACGACGAATTGCCGGTCGATGGGAAAGACAGCGATGGCAACGTGCTGCTGTCGCTGCTGGCTGACGACGACTTCGAAGAACCGGCACCGAAGAAGCTCAACCGCCCGAAGTCGCGCGAAGAAGTTCGGATGCTCGACGAAGAGGATCTGCTGCCGGAGAGCCAACCGTCGAAGAAGAAGCGCCGCAATGATGATTCCGACGATGATGCGCCGGCGCTGCAGCTCGACTTCTCAGACGGATGACGGCTTGCTTTGTGCCTTCGATTCTTACGTCGTCACTGCAGTTCGCCGTGCGCGGACCTTGCTGCGACTGCTCTGATCGAAAACCGCTGCCGTCGAAGCCGATTTCGTAAGCCGCAGAGGAACGAAGGTCATGGCGCGGCGTTGCCGCAACCAAAGTGGGTGGCACGCCCTGAGTACTCGAAGGGCGTGGCGAGCGTCTCGAAGACACGCCCTTCGCTTGAAGCTCAGGGCGTGCCACCCAAATTCTTCTTTCAACAACAAGCCTTTCACTGTTTGCAGAACGGCGTGCTCTCAGCAGGTTGTCATTAGCGTTACATCAGCGTCGATTAGCGGTTCGTCGTCTTAGCAGTCCGCCGAACAACGAAGCGTGAGCGAACCGCTGATGAACGCTGATGGAACGCTGATGAAGACAAGAACGCATTCTCTGCCTCTGCCCTCGGAAGAGGCATTGATCGAGCGAGAATGCGATAACGGCTTGTCTTGCTGTCTTCTCTGCGGTCTCTGCGTGCTTCTGTTTCAATTGTCTTCAGTCGGAACGAAACAGATGCCCGCAAAGAATTGGCAGAGGAATTGAGGCAACGGAATGTCGCTCATTCATACGGCTCGCGGTTAACCGGCCGATGCCTCGCAGAGGAAGGCCGACTGACGAACTTCGCTCGGTCTAGGGGCACCGCTATCGTCCCGGCCCTTTGCTGCGTCGTGCGATGCGGCGGTTCTGATTGGCCCCTGCTTGAAGTGCATGATGCACGAGCCCGCTTCCTCTGATCATTCCGCTGACGACTGGATCACGCGCGGTACTTTGACGTTGCTGCGCGCTCGGTTGTGGCTGCTGCTCGGAGTCATCGCGCTCGCTGTTGTGGGTTGGCCGCTCGCCAATCGGCTTGAGTTCGATCAGTCGATCGAAACGCTCTACTCCGCCGATGACCCGCACTTGATCGACTACCTCGAAAGCAAGCGGCAGTTCGGCGGCGACGAATTGGTGATCGTTGCATGGCCGCAAGCCAATCTGTTTGAAGGCGAGTCGTTCAATCTCAATAAGGACGTCAGTCGCAGCATCACCGAGTTCGCGGACAAGCTCGCGGCAGTGCCCGGCATTGATGCGTCGACGATGCAGACGGCTCCGGCAGCATTGGCGTTTCCTTACGAGCGGCGGCGCGTTGCCAAAATGGTTGAAGGCATGCTGCTCGGCAGTGATCGCGAGACGACGGCGGTTGTCGCGCGACTAAAGCCCGAGAAGGATTCATCGGAGCCGCGCTCGGAAACATTCCGTCGCATTCGCGAGCTGGCTGCGGCTCATGATCCGCCGGCGGTTGTTGTCGGTGAGCCCATTCAGATTCATGAGATGTTCCGGCTCGTCGAGCAGGACGGGCATTTGTTGTTCTTAGTGTCGCTCGTGATTCTGGCAGCGATTCTGGTCGTCGTGTTGCAGAGCGTGCGCTGGGTCGTCTTTCCGCTTGTTGTTGTCGCGCTGACCGTGCGTTGGACGCAGGCGCTGTTCGTTGTCGCGGGCATCAAGCTCAGCATGGTGAGTTCGATGTTGAACTCACTGGTGACGGTGATCGGTGTCGCGACCGCGATGCATCTCGCGATGAAGTATCGCGAGCTACGTGCTGAGCATGCTCCCGAACGGGCTCTCGGATTGGCGATGAGCAAGCTCGCGGTGCCGTTGTTTTGGACGACGGTCACAACGGCTTATGGCTTCAGTGTCATCATCACGAGCAAGGTCACTCCGTGCCGCAGCTTCGGCTTGATGATGGCGGCAGCGACGATGTTGGTGCTCGTTGTTGTGTATGTGATCGTGCCGTTCTGCGTGTTCGGCATGAGCAAGCTGGGACCGAGCAACGAGCCGCATGACGATCGAGTTCGCTCGGGCAACGAGTCGAGTTCCGAACTCAGCGGCAATGCCTCTTCAACGAGCGAGCAGCGAGCAGCGAGCGAATCTCAGCCGATCGCACGCACGTCGCGCAAGTGGCTCGACTGGTTCGGCGATCCGGCACCGGCACCGGCAGAAGAGCAATTGCTGCGCGGGCTTTCGACCGTCGTGCATCTTGCTGATCGGCATCCGCGCGCGGTGACATTAGGCACCATTGCGTTCGTTGTTTGGGCCGCATGGGGCATGACGCGCATTGATGTCGAGACCGACTTCAGTCGCAACTTTCGCGACAACAGCGAATTGGTTCGCTCGTTGAACTTCGTCGAAACGAGACTCGGCGGAGCAGGAACATGGGAAGTCAGCATCCCGGCGCCGAAGCAGCTCACGGAGGAGTATCTCGATCGCGTTCGCCAATTGGCCGAGCGACTGCGATCCGAGTTAGTCATCAGCGCCGAGGAGTTGAAGGAGCCTCAGTCGGGCGCCGGGCGACTGACGAAAGTCATCTCGGTAACTGACGGTCTTGATCTGATCCCGAAGAAGATTGGGTTCGGGTTCTTGTCGAAGTCGTTCTCGCTCGAACAACGCTTAGAGATTTTGGAGGCGCTGCCGGGCGGCGTCTTATCGAGCCTCTACAACGCCGACGCGGGGCGCATGCGCTTTTTATTACGCGGCCTCGAACGACAACGCTCGGACAAGAAACTGAGGCTCATCGAGCGCGTGCAAGAGATCGCAATGGAAGAGTGGAAGTCACTCGCAACGAGCGATGACGCCGCCGCTCGCAGCAGCACCGGCTCAAGTTCGAACGCTGCGGCGATCAAGAACCGGGACGTACGCACGACGGGATTGTTCGTGCTGCTGACGTTTCTCATTTCGAGTCTGATGGACGATCAAGTTGTGAGCTTTGTCCTTACGAGTGTTGGGATCGTCCTGATGATGAGCGTCGCCTTTCGCAGCCTGCGGATCGGCCTAATTGCACTCGTTCCGAATGTGTTTCCGCTCGTGATGGTCGTCGGCACGATGGGATGGTTCGGACTGCCGATCAACATCGCGACGGCCATGATTGCGAGCGTCTCAATGGGGCTGACCGTTGATTCGAGCATCATCTATCTCAACGACTTCTTAACTGGTCGTCGTTCGGGACTGTCAGTGCGCGACGCTCTCGAAGCGACGCAACTGCACGTAGGCAAGACGCTCGTCTTTACGAATCTCGCGCTCGTTGCCGGTTTCTGCGTGCTGTCGCTCTCGCACTTCATTCCGCTTGTGTATTTCGGATTACTCGTGAGCGTCGCAATGGCCGGCGGGTTGATCGGCAATTTGTTCTTGCTGCCGTTGCTGCTGAAGACGTTTGAGCGGTGTGAGGGCGGAGGAGTGAGGAGTGAGGAGTGAGGAGTTCAGCGCGCGAATTGGCCGAACATGGCTTGCAGTTGTGCGAGGTCGGGTTCGCCCAGAAAGAAGTCGGGCATCAGCGGGGCGGCGGGGTTCACGGCGTACTGAGCGAAGTTCGTTTCGCCTTCGGCGCGCAGCACGTCTTCGTCGATGAAGAAGTTGCCGGAGCATGACCGAGCGTCGCGCGTGAGAATTGCCTGCGCGGCGTCCGCGACGATCTCGGGACGACGACAACACTCGATTGCTCGATCACCGCCGAGCAAGTTCTGCACGGCTGACGTCGCGATTCCGGTCTTCGGCCAAAGGGCGTTAAAGGCGACTCCGCGCGAGTGGAATTCTTGTGACATGCCGAGCACGCACAAACTCATGCCGTACTTTGCGAGCGTGTAAGCGAGAGTCGGAGCGAACCACTCTTTCGCAAGTTCAACCGGCGGAGCGAGCGTCAGCACATGCGGATTCGCCGCCTGCAGCAAGTGCGGCAAGCACGTCTGACTGACAAGAAACGTCGCGCGCGTATTGACCTGCTGCATGAGATCAAACCGCTTCATCGGCGTATGAAGAGTGTCCGCCAGAAAGATCGCGCTGGCGTTGTTGACGACGATGTCGATGCCGCCGAACGCCGCAACGGTTTGCTCAACAGCACTCGCAACTTGCTCGTCACTGCGCACATCGCACGGGCAGCCGATCGCTCGACCGCCGGCGGCTTCGATCGCTTCAACGGCCGATTGGACTGTTCCCGGAAGAACGGGATGCGGCTCGGTCGTCTTGCCGAGCACGGCAATGTTGGCGCCATCGCGTGCCGCTCGCAGCGCGATCGCAAGCCCGATTCCGCGCGTTGCTCCGGTGATGAGCAACGTCTTTCCGGCGAGAGAGCGCATGCTGATGAGTCCTTTCAGGTGCGACTGGTGCGGCGGATTGGTCTGACTCCGACGGCATGCCTCTGGCGCTGCCGACGGATGTTGTACTACTAGTTTGCGATTTATTGTCGGCTTGCGCGCATTGTAGGACGCGTTACATAGTCGGCTTTTGCTCCGCAAAAGCTTCCTTTCGCGGAGCGAAAGGCGACTATCGGACGCGACGAAGCCGAAACCAATGGGGTCGCGCGTCCAAAATTCAGACTGCATGTCGTTGCCCGAAAGAAGACGGCCGAGGGCGGCCATCCTACGCGCTACTGCACGAGTCCCTTTGTCAGTTCCATGAAGGCCGTTTCGAGGTTCGTCTCTTCCTCACGGAACAACGTCAGCTTGAAGCCGCGAGCGATCAGCGCCGTCGGTAAGGCGCTGTAATCAAGCACGCTCGGCTTGAGCGCGGCTTCAATGAGGCCGCCGGCTTTGATCGAGACCGCAGCGACTTCGTCTTGCTGTTCGAGCAAGCGCGCGGCTTCGTCGGTTTCATCCTTCACTCGGATGTTGAGCAGGATTCGATTGCGAGCCTTGCGCATGACCTCATCGACATAGCCGTCGACGATCAAATGCCCCTTCTCGATCATGCCGACTCGAGTACAGACATCCGCGAGTTCGGGAAGAATGTGACTCGAAACAATGACAGTCTTCTTCAACTCGCCGAGCCGCTTTAAGAGGTTGCGGATCTCGATGCGTGCTCGCGGATCAAGTCCGCTTGCAGGCTCATCGAGCAAGAGGACTTGCGGCTCATGCAAGAGCACGCGAGCAAGTCCGACGCGCTGCGTTTGACCGCGCGAAAGCTGATTCACCATTGCGTCGCGCTTGAAGGCCATATCGACCAGTTCAAGCTTGTCTTCAACCACTTTGCGACGCAGATGCTGCGGGACTCGATAAGCCGCCGCGAAGAACTCGAGATACTCAACGACGGTCATGTCTTCGTAGACGCCGAAGAAGTCGGGCATGAAGCCGACGAGCCGTCGGATCTCTTGCTGATTGGTGTAGATCGACTTGCCGCAGACGTAAGCCTCGCCGTAGTCCGGCTGCAACAACGTCGCGAGCATGCGCATCGTCGTCGTCTTGCCGGAGCCATTGGGGCCGATGAAGCCGAAGACATCGCCTTCCTGCAACTTCAGGTCGATGTGATTGACGGCGATCAAGTCGCCATAGCGTTTCGTGAGCTGCCGAGTTTCGATCACGACGAAAAAGTCCGATGGGAATAGGCACTGACTTCGGAAGTTCAGCGCGCCGTGCGCACATCTTTGTAGGCGACGACGGCTGCGGCTCAGCGTCTTGAAATCGACGACTCAAAACGAAGCCTGAGAGGGATCTTTCAGCGGAACGATTTTGAAGCCGCCTGCTTGAAAGAAGATCGTCAGCTTGAGCAGGCTGTCGAGCAGATGCCGCAAGAACTCGTCGGGAACTTGATACTCATGCAAGACGATGTCGCCCGCGACGAACTCGAGTGCGTCGGCCAAATTTGCCGAGTCTTCATCATCAACGTCGCAGGGAAACTCGCCGCGATAACAGAGCCATTCATGCTCCGGGGTCCAACCGTTTTCGCGCGCCCAATCAAGCACCTCGAGCCAAAACTCGACGGCGATGACATAGGAATCATCCCTGCCACAAAGCCGGATGTTGCCCACCGCCGCGCCTCCTTCGCGATGCGAAGCCGATCTCATGTAACGCGTCTCACATGAAGTCAGACGCCCCCTGCCTCCGCCGGAAAGGGGCGGGAAGCTTTGCCGAACCCGATAGGCACAGCAAGGAACGTCAGCGACGTTGACGGTTCCGGATTCGCGGGAGAATTGAACTCTTAACAGTCGAAATTGATGCGGCTTTCGAACGACTCGCAACGCGGACGGCATCGCGCTGTGATCGCTATCGTCCGCGCGAATGAGTGCTGCTCTCTTCGGGAACTCATTCGAAAAAGTCGCTTGGGATTCGAGCCCGAGCCTCAGCGGGATGAGGTTCTCAAACTAGGTGCGACAACGCCGTCATGATTCGGCACGCAGTAAGCGCCAAAGGCGGATCGACTTAGACCGAGTTTGGAACTTGGGCGCCGCTTCTTGGAGTGCGGTGATTCATCACCGCTTTCCATTTCGGCGGAGCCGTCTTCAACGCCATTCAATCCGGCATCGAATGCGAAGCACTCAATGTCCCTGCGAGCGCGTGCTTTTGTCGCGATAAGAAATGGACGCACTCGCTGATGCTTCCAGTTCTTAACGTGAGGTCATTCTTCGACTGCTCTGTGATTGATGAGAGGTAAGAAAAACGACATGTCTTTGAAATGGATTGTCTTCGATGCCGTCGGAACGGTGATCTATCCGACTCCGAGCGTTGCGATCGCTTATCACAACATCGGCGTTCGATTCGGCTCGCGCTTGAGTCAGGACGAAGTCCGAACGCGATTCAAAGCGGCGTTCCAATTGGCATCCTCAAGCGAGCACGCGGGGACAAGTGAAGCGGACGAAGAGCATTTCTGGCGCGAGATCGTGCTCGCGACGCTGCCGGATGTCAGCGATGCGGAAAGCTGCTTCCGCGAGTTGTTCGATTACTTCAGCCGACCGTCCGCATGGGCCTGCTTCGCTGATGTCGCTCCGACGCTCACTCGGCTGCAAGAACGCGGCTTTCGATTGGCGGTCGCTTCGAACTTCGATCGGCGATTGCATCCGTTGTGCGAGGGACTCGGTGACGGACTGCCGCTCAAGCGATTTGAAGTGCGGGTCGTCTCTTCGGAAGTCGGCTATCGCAAACCCTCGCGCGAGTTCTTTCAGGCGGTGCTCAGTGGCACCGGAGCAAGAGCAGAAGAGGTCTTAGTTGTCGGCGACGATTTGCGAAACGACGTGCAAGGAGCACTCAATGCCGGACTGCGAGCACTGCATCTTCATCGAGATGCCGAAGCACCTCAGACGGTGCGCGATGTTCTCGAACGAGACTTCATTCGGTCGCTGAGTGAATTGGAGGGGCTCGCGTTGTGAGGTCACTTGAGTCCGAAGTTCTTGAGTTCAGTGTCAAGTTTTGTGGTCGCCTTTCGCTTCGCGAAAGTGCGTCTTCCAACGCGTCTCGGTAAGTGAGGCGTCGATTCGTAATGACGCCCCGATGAAGACGCTCTTTCGCGGAGCGAAAGGCGACCATTGAAATGCAGCCTCATGCATTCTTCTTTGCGGGATCAGCCAATGTTCGAAGTCACTCATGACAGCATTTGGGATTACTTCAGAGGTCCGGGTCGACCGTTCGCTGCGGCCTTCGGACTGCAAGACAACGATTGGTCGCAGTCAAAGGCAGAGACGCTCGCATGGGGCGTCTCGAATGTTGTGATTCGCGTCGAGTCACCGCGCGGGCCGTTCGTTGTGAAGCAGTCGCGGGCTCAACTCCGAACGAAGATCGACTGGTTCAGTCGGCTTGATCGCATCTGGCGCGAAGTGGATGTGCTCAAGACGTTGCTTGCTTGCACGCCCGCCGGTTCCGTTCCGCAGTTCAATTGGGAAGACCGCGAGAACTACCTCTACATCATGGAGGCCGTTGACGCTGATCACCGCGTTTGGAAGGCCGAGTTACTGGCCGGTCGAGTCGATCCTTCTGTCGCGGCAACATTGGGAGAATGGCTCGCTCAGGTGCATCGCGCGACGAGTCAGCGCCCGGATTTGCTCGAGCGACTGGGTGATCGCGAAGTCTTCGATGAACTGCGACTCGATCCGTTCTATCGCTACGTCGCAACGCATGAGGAACGAGTGCAATCCGAATTACAGTCGCTCATCGCTGACTCGCTGGCGCGGCAAGACTGTCTCGTGCTGGCTGACTTCAGTCCGAAGAACATTCTGCTGACGAGTGATCGAGCCGTTGTTGTCGACTTCGAAACGGGCCACTTCGGAGATCCGGGATTTGATCTCGGCTTCTTTCTGAGTCACGTATTGCTGAAGACCGTACGCAACCGGCGCGTCATTGAACCGATGCCGGAAGGCGCTTCATCGGGGCCTCGCTTTCACGACTTCCTCAATCTCGCGCAAAGGTTTTGGAGCACCTATGTCGCGACGTTGCAGCAGGCTCCCGTTCCCGAATGGGCGAAGTCGAGCACGCAGACTCCCGACTTCGAAGCTCAGTGCGTCCGACATCTCGCCGCATGCATGCTCGCGCGGATCGACGGCAAGAGTCGCGTCGACTACTTGCACGAGACCGACATTCCGATCGTGCGTGCGTACTGCCACTCACTGTTGCATGACCGAGTGCCGCTCATGGCGCAAGCGTTCGCGCGATTGACGGAGAGCGTGATGAGCGAGCACTCAGCGAGGCGGGACTGACACCGAGTTCGTGCTCGCTGGTGAGGCGATGCCTGCCAGTTAGAGTCCCCGCCCGTTTGATCTCGCGGGTTGCGGCACACTCGCTGCCCGATTCTTTTTCTTGAGCTAGCACTACGAATGACGCCGTTCCAATTTGATGCTGAGACTCCGATGTCTCAGAAAGAACTCATCGCACAAATCGTCAATCGCGTCGCGACTGTCATCGAGGACGCTGATGTCGCTCATTCGGGATTCGAAGAAGATCCCTTTCGCCGCGACCTCTTCCAGTGTTTCGCGTTCGCGTTTCAGTGCGGGTTCTTGATGGATCTCGAACCCAACTTGCAGGCGGATTCGCTCGCCGAGTTGCTGTCCGAACGATGGAACCTGAAGGAAGTCGGGAAGACGGCGTTCCTCAAGAATCCCAATAGCAAAGACCCCGGAGTGCGCCGCATTCAGGTCTTATGGTCCGCATGCCGTCAATGGTTGGCATGGAGCTATGCATGGGTGCGATTTCCCGAGTTCTTCCCCGATGGACCGCCGAAGTACGAAGCTAACGAGCCGACTCAGGAAGACTCGTCAGCCGACGATGACGAGAAGCTGTAATTCTCGTTACTGACCCGTGCGGTAGGTCATATGACACTCGCTGCACTTCTGCGTGACGGTGTTGCGCAGGTTGTCGAATTCAGCGAAGTTGTTGTCGGTCAGCGCCTTCTCCATTCCTTTGCCGGCATCGCGCATCGCGTTCGCGGCTTTGTTGTAGTCAGCCTCAGAGTCATAGCCGTAGGACTTATCGGTAATGGCCTGCGCGAGCGCGTAGTACATCACGACTTCTTTGGCGTTCGCGGCCGCGTTCTTCTTCATGTTCTCTTCGCTGCCGGCGTTGTTCTTCAGTCCGTTCTCGGCGCGTTCGAGTCGCTTCATCAAGTACTTGATGTCGGCAACGGATTCTAAAGTCGCATCGTCTTCGACAGTTGGCAGGCCGGGCGGAGTGTTGCCGTCGAGAATGTCGCCGATCTTTTGGAAGTTGCTGTTGATTGTGTCGAAGGCTTTCTTGCCTTTGCCTTCAGCACCGGAAGCGACTTTCACAACTTCCATCGAGAGAGCGCGGATGAACTTCGCGTCCTTCTTCCAACGAATCTCGCCGGGATGCATTTTCGCGAGCTCAGCAAGGAAGACCATTTCGGTTCCGAAGACCGGCATCTCAAGCTGCGCGCTGTTGTAGGTCTGCACGTTCGCCAGTCGTTGAGCCCATTGATTGCGGCATGTCTTCACGCTGTCGAGCAACGTTTCGACCGACACAAGTTTGTCCCATGACGTTGAACCGCCGCCGCCACTAGCAGCCGGTTTCGGAGCATCAGCCATTGGCTTCGCGCCGCCATCAGCCGGAGCGTTCGGCTTCGCATCGTTCGCAGCGACATTCTGAGCCGCAGGTGCTCCGACCGTCGTCTTATCGGCAGCGACTTGCAGAGGACGATCAAAGAAGACATCGAGCGGAATGCCATCAACGGTCGGTCCCTTTGCGGCAGCCTTCTTGTCGCTTCCCGGCTTCTTGCCCGGTGTCTTCTTTGTTGAAGCAGTCTTCGGGGCCGCAGCCGGCTCGGGCTCGCCTTCAGTGCCTTCGTCAGATTCCGCTGTTTCTGGAGCCTTCTTGCCGCCGCAACCGGATAGCAAAACCGGCACTCCGAACGACAAAGTGACAAGCAAACAAACCGCACTCAGACGACGCGCACTTAGCAACATGTCGGGCTCCGCAGCCGAATTGAGAGAAGACTCATTGAGACAAGCGGGCGGGAGTTTGGGGGCATTGATGAGCGCTTTCAATGTGCCGCTCGCGAGCATTCGCTGATGTTGTTGAGAGCGTCTGCGACGAGCACTCAGTAAACGAAGTGCTCGACTCGGAAAGGTTGTGACTAAATCACAGCCTCAGAGAGTCAAGCTACGAGTTAAGACTTGTTACACCTCGCGTGATCTCAAGTAAGAAGCCCGTGCTCGGTCATCGTCACTTCTTTCAAGTAGCTTGCATCTATGAGCAAACGGATTGTCGTCATCAATGTCGTCGGGTTGTCTTACGACATGCTCGGTCCCGATACGCCGCACTTATCGCGGCTTGCTCAAGAGGGCTTTGCACGGCCAATGGGAACCGTGCTGCCGGCAGTGACATGCTCGGCTCAAGCGACGTTGCTCACGGGCACTTTGCCGCGCGAGCACGGCATCGTTGCTAATGGATGGTACTTTCGAGACCTCTCTGAAGTTTGGCTGTGGCGCCAGTCGAACCGACTCGTGCAGGGCGAACGCATCTATGACGCCGCTCGACGTCATGATCCGAGCTACTCGGTCGCGAAGATGTTTTGGTGGTTCAACATGTATGCCGACGTGAATTGGTCGGTGACGCCGCGCCCGTGCTATCCGGCTGATGGTCGCAAGTTGTTCGACTCGTATAGCGAACCGGCGGGGCTGAAAGATGAATTACAGGAGCAGCTCGGCATCTTTCCGCTGCTCAAGTTTTGGGGACCGGGAGCCGGCATCGAAAGCTCGCGCTGGATTGCGGATGCGTCCGTCGAAATCGTGAAGCGCATGAGCCCGACTCTGACTTTGGTCTACTTGCCGCACCTTGACTACAACCTGCAACGGCTCGGTCCGAGCGACCCGCGCGTGCGAGCAGACATCCGCGCGATCGATGCCGAAGCCGGCAAAGTCATCGAAGCCGCACGCGCGAATGGAGCGGAAGTCGTCGTCTTGTCCGAGTACGCGATCACCGACGTTGATCGGCCCATTCACATCAATCGCATCCTGCGAGATGCGGGCTTCCTCAGTGCTCGTCGCGAGATTGGCGGATGGGAGTCGCTTGATTGCGGAGCGTCCCGCGCGTTCGCAGTGGCCGATCATCAACTCGCTCATGTCTATGTTCGGCGACCGGAAGACGTGCCGACCGTTGCTGCCTTGCTCAGCAAGGTTGATGGCATCGAGCACGTGCTTGATCGAGCGGCTCAAGCGGAGTTCGGCATCGATCATGAGCGATCGGGCGAATTGGTTGTCGCGAGCGATCGCCGTTCATGGTTCACGTACTACTTCTGGAACGATGACGCGCTCGCTCCTGACTACGCGCGGACTGTCGATATTCATCGCAAGCCGGGCTACGACCCCGTCGAACTCTTTGTCGATCCGACGCTGAAGTTTCCGAAGCTACGCATCGCTCGGCGGCTCGCTCAGAAGCTACTGGGTTTTCGTTATTACATGGACGTGATCGGGCTCGATGCGCGGATCGTCAAAGGCAGTCACGGTCGCTTGCCGGATCGAGGTCGCGAAGAAAGCGATGCGCCGGTCTTCATGTGCTCGTCACGCGACGTTGAGTGCGACTTGATCCCGATGACTGCAGTGAAGTCGATGCTGCTGAAGCTGCACTTTGGGGAGTGATCGGCTGCAGATAGTCGTGGTTCGCTCCGCGAACCAACGTCTGACGTTGAAAACCATCGGAATTCGTAGACGTCAAAAGCGTTGGTTCGCGGAGCGAACCACGACTATCAATTACTCGGACAGGCGCCGACGTCCGACAGCGACGCGCGCTTCGAATCGATGCGTGAGCGCTCCGAAAGCTGATCACAACGAGCTGAGACAATGTGCGATCCCAGCTCATCTCAGATGTGCTGGCCGGATAATTGGCGAGAACATCTCGCATCTTTCCGAATGAACCGTCGAAGTGCTTTGAGGCTGGTTGCAAGAATCACCATCATCGCGGCCCCGACCCGAGCCTACCTTTCCTCACGTCGCTGTTTTCAGAGACCTCTAGTGAGCGACCCCTTTACTACTTCTCCAACGCTGCTGAAGCGGCTTGCCAATCGAGAAGATCAAGAAGCATGGGTGCGGTTCGTCGATAAGTACGGTCCGTTGATCATGCGGTTCTTAGCGTCGCGCGAGCATGATCCACTCGAAGTTGAGGAGATCGTGCAGCGCGTCTGCATCTGCATGATGGATGCAATCAGCGGCTTCACTTACGACCGCTCGAAGGGACGCTTCCGCAGCTATTTGGGAGCTGTGACCGCTCACGAATTCATCAAGCGGCAGAAAGAGCGGAAGCCGCAAACCGGCATCGACTTCGACACCGCCGGACCGAAGCTCGAAGCCGAATGGGAAGACGCTGCAATGTCATACGTATTGCAGCTCGCGATGGACCGAGTGCAGCCGGAATTCACTCCCGAAATTTGGACGGCGTTCCGGCGACAGTGGCTCGATCAATGCAAAGTCGAAGCGCTGGCGAAAGAGACGGGCCGCTCAACGAACTGGCTCTATCAAGCGAAGCACAACGTGCTGAAACGCCTGCAAGAAGAAGTCGAACGACTCTCGGACGACGACTCTCTTTTCAAGTCCGCGCCGGATGCGGAAGCGCCGTAAGGCGAGTGGCACTTTGGAACTTGCCCCGTACGACGGACTTGCAGTCCGTCGCGTTGAGAAATCGACGGACTACAAGTCCGTCGTACCGGTAAGTTCCTATCTTCCGCTCGCCGTGAGGACGCTTCCGGCAATGGCATCACTGATTGCTGCGTGCCGCGCTCACAACCGAAAGAGCTTCTTCGCGTTCTCGAAGAGGATCTTCCGCTCGGCAGCTTTGTTCGGAGCATGACGACGAATGGTCGCGAGTTGTTGCGATCCCGAGCAGGCGGTTCCGGTACCGACGCGATCGTCGCAGTCGCTGCCGTACAAGAGCTTGTCTTGATGCCGATCGAGAAAGCCGCGCGTGTGCTCTTCATCGCGCGTCATCGCGTTGAGTCCCGAGCCCGCTGACATGTCTGCGAACATGTTGGGGTAGTCCGCGAGATAGCGATCCGTCAGTCCGCCGGGAGTCACTTTGCCCTTCGGATAAAGCACTTTTTGATCGGCATGCTGCTTGTCGATGTTGGCCCACCATGTTTGCGCGTGACCGATAAAGGTCGTCTTCGAATGCTTCTCCAACATCTTGTGCAAGCGCTCGAAACCGAGGTTGTAAGTCCCGTGCTGCAAGTGCAGCAGAATCGGGACGCGGTACTCAGCCGCGAGTTTGTAGAGCGACTGGCTCTCTTCAGAGTCGAGTTCAACAGCGAACTTCTGCTCGCCAATGATGATGCCGCCGAGATCGAGATACTTCGCAATCTCAACGCGCGCTGCCGTTAAGTCGGTGACGTCGTTCGCTCCGAAGAAGAACTGCTTCGGGTACTGCCGCGCCATTGCGAGGCACGACTCGTTACCGCCTGCTCCCACTCCGCCTAAGAAATTGTGCTTACCGCCGCCGGTTGAAGGCCGATCAACCTCAGTGCCCGCAGGCAGCAAGATCGTCTGAGTGACTCCCATCGTCTTTTGATGAGCAGCGAGTTGCTCGGGAGTTCGCTGCCGATAGCTCGTGTGCTGATGGATGTCGATCACCGGCTCAGCGTCATCGGCCGCTTCAATGTTCGAGCACAGAGGAAGCGCGCCAGCAGCAAGTGCAGCAGCCAGAAAGTCACGACGAGAGAGTGCGGTCATGATGAGTTCCTTGACGCGAGTGAGAGATCGAGAGCTTGCCATAGCGGAAGTCGTGAGACTTTCGGGAACGTAGCAAGAGTCAGAACTCTGACGAGTGCTGCTACGAGAACACCTCATCGCGTTTAGTCCGTCGGCCAATCCGGTTCGATGTGCTTCTTGACGATCACCGTCCCCGATTCCCAATCGGTCGAGCGTTCGAAGCCCTGCCGCTCAAAGACGCGCTGCATGCGAATGTTGTCGGCGGTCGTTTCCGCAGTGACGTCGCGCACTCCCCAATCGCGCGCGATCTTCAAGCACTCCGTCGTCAGCAACGTCCCGACTCCGCGTCCTTGCCAATCGTCTGTAACCATTACTGCATACTCCGCCGCGACATGATCGACGTCTGAGACGAGTCGTCCGACTCCGAGCAACTTCGGACCGGCGGGAGTGTCGAGCTCGGCAACAAGCGCCATTTCTCGGTCGTAGTCGATGAAGCAGTAACGCACCGCCATCTCATGCGTTGCATGTTGAAAGACATGTCGAAAGCGGAACCAGCGCGACTCCGGCGAACTGCGATCGAGCATGTCTTTCCATAAGGGCTCGTCTTCCGGCTGAATGGGTCGCAACGTGATGAGCGTGCCGTCTTTCAGTGTAGCTGTTCTTACAAGCTGAGTCGGATAAGGATGAATCGCGAGATGCGCAAACGGTCGCAGCGACTCACTTGAGACATTGACCGGCGGACGAATCAGCACCCGCGCATCGAGTGCTTGCACTCCCTCTGCTGTTGCGAGCAAAGGGTTGATGTCGAGTTCCGCGATCTCGGGCACATCGGCAACGAGATACGAGAAGCGAATCAGCGTCTCGATCAGACGATCAACATTCGCGCCCGGGCGACCTCGATAACCCAACAGCAACGGCCATGAGCGCAACGATTCGAGCATGCGTCGCGCGAGTCGTTCATTGAGCGGCGGAAGTTCGAGTGCTCGATCTCGATCGACTTCCGCAGTCACTCCGCCGCGACCAACAAGAATCACCGGACCGAAGATCGGGTCTCGGTTCGTGCCGACAATCAATTCGAAGCCGCGCGAAGTCGTCACCATTGGCTGCACCGAGACGCCTTCAAGCCGCGCCTCCGGCACCTTCAGCCGCGCGGTTTGCAGGATCTGCTCGAAGGCCTCAATCACTTCACGATCGCTCTTGAGATTCAGCTTCACTCCGCCGACGTCGGTCTTATGTGTGATGTCCGGCGAGAGCAGTTTGAGCACGACGGGATAACCCATTTGCCGAGCGTGCCCGACTGCTTGCTCTGCCGATGCTGCCGGCAACGGAGTGACGACCGGAATGCCATACGCCGCCAACAACGCTTTCGATTCCGGTTCGGCGAGCAGCCAGCTTTCTCCCGTTGTTCCTGCCGGACGTGCGATGAGCTTGCGAATGGTCTCGCGATCAACGGAACCGCTTGCCGCGACATCGCGCGGAGTCTCTGTCAGCAGACTGCGGCGGTTCGCGAACGAGACGAGATGCTGCACCGCGCGCACGGCTTGCTCGGGAGTCGAATACGTCGGGACGTTCGCGCGATGAAACAACGTGCGAGCCTCAGCAACGCTCGGTCCGCCCATCCAAACGGTGAGCACCGGCTTCGTCGGGTAATTTTGATTCCCCGTAGCGGAAGTCGTGAGACTTCCGTCATTCGTAACTTCGACCGAACTCTCCCGAGTTCGGCTACGGCCAGCAGCAGCGATGACTTGCTGCGCCGTCTCCGTAGCCTGAGTCATCGCTTGCGGAGTCAGAATCACGAGCACCGCATCGACCCCGGTGTCAGCAAGCACCGCCTCGACCGCCGCTGCATAGCGTTTGGCAGGCGCATCACCGAGCACGTCGATCGGATTGTTGTGCGACCAATAGGGCGGCAACGCGGCGTTGAGCCGTTCAATCGTCTGCGGACTCAGCGACGCGAGCGTGCCATTGCTCGCGAGCAGCGCGTCGGTCGCCATTACTCCCGGACCGCCGGCGTTCGTGATGATCGCCAGTCGTCCGCCCGGAGGCTGCGGTTGCCGCGCGAGTAACTCAGCACAGTCAAAGAGGTCTTCCATTTCGAAGACCCGCTCGATGCCGGCGCGAGCGAACGCGGCTTCATAGACCGCATCGACTCCGGCGAGTGCTCCCGTATGCGATGCCGCTGCTTGAGCCGACTGCGCGAACCGACCGGCTTTGTATGCAACGATCGGCTTCACTCGCGTAAAGGCACGTGCGGCCGAGAGGAACTCGCGAGCTTGTGTAATCGATTCTACATACAGCATCAGCGCCTGCGTTTGAGGGTCTGCTGCGAGGTAGTCGATCAAATCATCGAAGCCGACGTCGAGCATGTTCCCGACCGACGCAAAGCACGAGAACCCGAGCCCCTGCTCTGCCGCCCAATCAAGCACCGCCGTGCAGAGTGCTCCCGACTGAGAGACGAACGCAACATGCCCCGGCTGCGGCATCGTCGCCGCGAAGCTCGCATTGAGCCCCGAGTGCGGAGCGATCACTCCGAGACAATTCGGCCCGACGATTCGCAACCCGTCGAACTCAGCCGCCGCCGCACGCACATCGGCTTCGAGTCGCTTGCCCTCTTCACCGGCCTCGCGAAAGCCGGCAGAGATAATGAGCACCGCTCGGCAACCGACTTGCCCGGCTTCGCGCACCACTTGCGGAACTGTCGCAGCCGGAGTGCAAACAACGACAAGCTCGGGACACTCCGGCAGTTCGCTCAGAGCATGAAACGCGCGGACTCCCTGCACTTCGTCGCGCTTGCCATTCACCGGCCAAACCGAGCCCTTAAAGCCGCTCGTTCGCAGGTTTTGAAACAGAGTGAATCCGACGGACCTCGCCCGCTCGCTCGCGCCAACAACCGCAACGGAGCGAGGTGCAAAGAACGGCTGCAAATGGCGAATGCTCACGATGTCCTTTCGCAGGCAGAGGCGGGCGATGTCGCAGAGCGCGACCGATCTTCATGGGACCGATAAGACCAATGCGACCAATAAGAGGAACCGCACTGTTGCAGGACCTGCATCAAAGCCCGGGCTGTTTCTTCGCAGCCCTATCCGTCCTCTTCGTCCTATGAGTCCTATCGCTCATCCCCGCGACCGCCTTCAAACAGCATGTCCGCGCACCGACGCAATCGCATCCGCCCCAAAGATCGAACATGCCCATCCGCCGGCGCCAATGAAGCCGGCTTGACCGCCGAGACTTGCATAGTCGATCCGCACGTTGGCGGCGGGGACCGGAAAGGACAGTCGCTTGATCTCTTCGCGCACGATGTTGAGGAAGCGACGACCGAGTTCTGTGTCATTCCGACCGAAAGTCATATTGCCGCCGAAGAGCACCACTCCGGGATCGATCGTATGCATGAGGTTCGCCGTGCCGAACGCCATTAAGCGCGCGGACTCGTCGATCAATGAGAGCCCGAGTGGATCGTTCTGCTCCGCGCCTTCTGCAATCAGCAGAGGAGTCAGCGGCTCGCCTTTGCTGAGCCGATCGGCAATCACCGTCGAGACATCGCCGCGCTCAAGCGCTTCTTTGCAGCGCGTCATGAGACCCGCTGCTCCGACATACGCTTCGAGCGTGCCCTTCATCCCCGTCGCCGCCGGGCGACCGTTCTCAATTTGGATGTAAAGAAAACCGCACTCTCCGCCGTGCGAGTGAGCACCTTCAACAATCTGCCCGTCGATGATCAATCCGCAGCCGATCCCGGTTCCGAGCGTCCATAACGCGAGGCTATGAGCCCCCGCTCCTGCTCCCGCCCAATACTCACCGAACGCCGCAGCATTAGCGTCATTGAGGAAGACCGTCGGCTTCTCGAAGTGATCGGCGATCAATTGGCGAATAGGAATGTGCCGCCACTTCGGCATATTGGCGGGCTCCATCCAAATGCCGTTTGGAATGTCGATCGTGCCCGGAACTGCGAGGCCAATGGCCGAGATGCCCTGCCAGCGAATGGGGCTCTGCATCACAGCGGCTTCAATCGCAGCCTTCATTGTCTGCATGCCGACTTCGGGGCCCTTCTCGGCCTCAGTCGCTACGACAACTGACGACAGCACTTTTCCGGTGCTCGTTACGACTCCGGTCTTGATGTTCGTTCCTCCGACATCAACACCGACGAAACATTCTTGGGGGGCTTTCCGATCCCTCGGGCGAATCACTCCGGGCATACCGGCGCCTTTCGTGCCAAATGACTCTGACTCGGCATCCTTGCCGCGCCCCGCGCCAACATTCGCGAGGAGTTGCGAGCATAGGCCGCTCTTGAGAAATGAAGCAACGTGCCTTGCTGAGATACGCCACTCGCAACGCGCAGCGTCAATTCAGCTTGCCGCAATCACGATTGGCCGAGACTCAGAGCTGCTTACCCCTGCAACACAGCATGCTCATCCGCGTTCCGAAACCGAGCACTTGCTCCCGCTATGCGCCCGGCATTTCAGATTCTCCGGCAGCGAAACTCGCCCGACTTCCATTTTCGGCGTCGCTCGGAAGTCTCGCGACTTCCGCTACTGGTAGAGTCCCGCCCGCCGTTCGCCGTAGCGGCCTGCTGCTGATTCGCAGCGCCACTTTCTCTTTCGACGATTCCTTTCGACATGACCGTTCCCGACCTCAATGAACTCTCCGCGTACGACTACCACTTGCCCGAAGAGCGCATCGCAAAGCAACCGGCCGAGCAGCGAGAGCAAGCACGCTTGCTCGTTCTTGATCGAGCGACGCAAACGATCCGGCATCAGCTCATCGCAGACTTGCCGCAACTGCTGAAGCCGCGCGATCGACTGGTGCTGAATGACACCAAAGTGCTGCCGGCGCGCTTATTGGGGAGTCGTCGAGCGACCGGCGGAAAGTGGGAGGGCCTCTATCTCGAAACCGGTGACGACGGGCTTTGGCGCTTGATGGCGCAAACTCGCGGCTTCGTGCGCGACGGCGAACTCATCAGCATCGAGTCGATTCATCATCCCGATGCTCCGCCGCTCTCATTGAAGCTCATTCGCCGCGTTGAAGACGGACTATGGGCCGTGCAACCGCTTGCCGACGAACCGACGGAAGCGTTGCTGCTGAAGTACGGCACGTTGCCATTGCCGCCCTACATGCGCCGCAAAGTTGCCGACCAGTCTGACTGGGATCGCTATCAAACGACCTATGCCGAGCGAGCCGGCTCCGTCGCCGCTCCGACTGCGGGGCTGCACTTCACTCCGCAGTTGTTGCAGGCTCTGAATGACGTCGGCGTTCAATCATCCCGAGTGACGCTGCATGTCGGCATCGGCACCTTCAAGCCGATCAAAGTTGAGAAGCTTGCCGAGCATGCGATGCACTCCGAGTGGTGCGAAGTGCCCGAGCAAACCGTCGCGGAACTCGAAGCAACGCGCGCCAATGGCGGTCGGATCGTCGCCGTCGGCACGACGTCGGTCCGAACGCTCGAGTCCGCAAGCAGCAGTGGAATTCTTACGACATGGAGCGGGCACACTCGGCTCTTCATCCGACCGCCTTACGAGTTCCGCTCGATCGACTGCTTACTTACGAACTTCCATTTGCCGAAGTCGTCGCTGTTAGTGCTCGTGAGTGCGTTCGCCGGCTACGACTTTGTGCGTCGCGCTTATCAAGAAGCGATTGACGCGGGCTATCGGTTCTACAGCTACGGCGATGCCATGCTGATTCTGTAGCGGCCGTCAGAATGCCGGTGACGCATCCGCTGCGTGCCGACTTCTCAGTTTTACGGCTCTCCGCCATTCGTGTTGATGACTGTGAGCGGCAAGGCGCTAGCCGCCGGTTCTGGACGCACTCAGAACCCGCAGCTAGCGCCTTGCGGCTCACTCAACACGAATGGCGGAGAGCCAGTCTCACTTCACTCTGTCAGGACATGCTTTGAACTCCGACTCCTCTGCTTTGCTTCCGTTCGCGACCGACTCCCCGAGCATCGGCGGCGTCTTGAAGTCCGCTCTTGAAGACTTCTTTGTCGAAGAGATCCCGATTTATCTGCCGTGCGGTGAGGGAGAGCACCTCTTCTTATGGATCGAGAAGCGCGATCTCGGCACGCCCGAACTCGTCAAACACATTGCTCGCACTTTGGGAGTGCCGCAGTCCGAGATCGGCTTTGCCGGCCGCAAAGATCGGCAAGCAGTCACTCGTCAGTTCGTCTCGGTGATGGCGCGATCGTGCCCCGATCCGGCGGTGCTCGAAAACGAATGCTTGCGAGTGCTCGAAGCAAAGCAGCACCGCAACAAACTCAAGACCGGACATCTCCGAGGCAACCGCTTTCGCATCGTCGTGCGCGACGTTCAGCCGGCTGCACTTGAGGTTGCTCAGCGAATCATCGAGCAGCTCGCTGAGCGCGGCGTTCCCAATTACTTCGGCGAGCAGCGCTTCGGCATTACGAACGAAACGGATCTCGAAGGCTTCCGTCTGCTGAAGGGAGAACCGGCACGCCGGCTCGGTCCTGACGCGCTGCGGTTCGCGCTCTCAGCAGTGCAGTCCCGACTCTTCAACAGTTGGCTCGCAGAACGACTGACGGACGGCATGCTGTATCAATTGTTACTCGGCGACATCATGCAAGTCGTCGCCTCAGGCGGCTGCTTCCCGGTTGAAGACGTTGCGACCGAGCAAACGCGATACGCCGCGCGCGAGACCGTGCTTACCGGTCCGATGTTCGGTCCGAAGATGATCGCTCCGACCGGCGAAGCTGCAGCCCGCGAAGCCCGCGTCTTAGAACGCTTCGATCTGCCGCTCTCGGCCTTCGAGCGGTATGTGAAGCTGACTGCGGGCACGCGTCGTCCGGCGTTGCTCTCGCCCGAAGGCCTGCGCGTCGAGCCCGTTGCGGAAGGACTCGCCTTTGAATTCACGCTCCCCGCCGGTGCCTACGCGACCGTCGTGCTGCGTGAGTTCCTGCGGAATTGACCGCAGCGAAGCCGCAACCCGTTGCTTGACTCTCCGAGGCTGTAATTTAAACGCCCCCGACCTTGCGTCGGGGGTTCAACGGCTTTTGCGCTACTTCGTCCGTCTCCTCCTTCACTCCCCGAGTACTTTCGCCAATAGCCGATCGACATAGTCCCCCATTCGCGGCGGATTGCTTTTGCTCGTGCGCGGATAGGTCGCCAGTTCCTTTCGCAGCGAACTCGCTTTCTCGCCGAGTTCATCTATCGCGTTAAGTGCCGGGACTGCGACAAAGATCCCGTGCTGATTGAGATGCGCGAGATCCTTCAACGTGCTCAGCGCTGCTGCTTGATCGGCGGCATTGCCGTACTGAGCCAATGCCTGCGCCGCCGGGATGCGGACGAACTTTGAATCGTCCTTTAGCGCCACGCGCAGCTCGTCAGTTGCGGCTGTGACGGCTGCTGAGTCTCGACCGAGAAACCCCGTCGCGGCCCAATAACGCACCGCGCTGTCAGAATCTTTCAGCAGCGTCTTCAACCGCGCGACGTCATCCGCTTGAGGCATCGAAGAAAGCTCAGCCGCTTCTCGAATGCGCGCGAACGGGAACGAGTCATTGCTCCGCGCGATCTCGTAAGGAGTCGAATTGGCGGCTCGTAAGTGCATCTCGCCCTCAGGCAAGAGCCCGACATCGCGGATCTTCTCCGCGAGCGAACGCTGCGCGGCTCGCATCTTCTTGAGCACGTCTTGATGCTCGGGCGACGTCGCCAAATTCCGAACTTCATCCGGGTCCGATTGCAGGTCGTACAACTCTTCGGCTTGCCGACGTTCGAAGAAGAGGCGCTGCTCAGCATTGAGCTTGCCTGCATCGAACAGCTTGCGCCAAACGCGCGTTGTCGGCGTCTCGAACATGTAAGAGACGTGCTGCCCATACGGCTTATGGGGCATGAACTGCCTCACGTAGACGTAGCGCTGATCGCGCACCGAACGCACGAGATCGACTCGCTCGTCCATTCGTCCGCGAAAGCCGTAGACGAAGGGCTGCGGCCCGGCATCGAACTCACCGGCAAACGCATGCCCCTGCATCCACTCGGCGGGCTTCTCGCCAATCAAGCTCATGAGCGTCGGAGCGAGATCAACGAAGCTGACGAGCCGCTCGCTCGTCCCGCCCGCTGCGTACTCTTTCGGGCGCAGGTGCTTGAACTTCTCGGGAATGTGAACGAGCAGCGCAACATGCAGGCCCGAGTTCATCGCACAACGCTTACTACGCGGCATGCCCGATCCGTGATCTCCGTAGAAGAAGACGATCGTGTCTTCGGCGAGCCCCGCTTGTTCGAGCTCCTCCAATTGGGCTCCGAACGTGCGGTCCATTGCAGTGATGTTGTCGTAGTACTGAGCCCAGTCTTGCCGGACTTCGGGAGCATCCGGGTGATAGGCCGGCACTCGGACCTTTGCCGGATCATGCACCGCTTTGTGAGGTCGCTTTCGAATCTGACTCTCGTGAGTGCCAGTGTTATTGAAGATCGCGAAGAACGGCTGACCGGCTTTGCGATTCTTGTAGTGAGCTTTCCCCGACGACTCGTCCCAAACGTCTTTCGGCTTAATGAGGTTGTAGTCCTCTTTGCTGTTGTTGGTGCAGTAGTACCCGGCTTCGCGCAACAGTTGCGGATACATCTTCATGAAGGCGGGCATCGCGACGTTGCTGCGCATGTGCTCGGAGCCGGTCGATGTCGGATAAACGCCGGTAATGATCGTTGTTCTCGCCGGAGCGCAGACCGGCGCATTCGACCAACAATGCCGATACCGCAGGCTCTTCTTCGCAAAGGCGTCGAGATGCGGAGTGTCGGCATATGCATCTCCGTAGCAGCCCAATTGCGGCCCGATGTCTTCGCAGGTGAGCCACAAAATATTGGGACGCACTCGCTCCGCCGTCTCAGCCCGCGCACTCAACAGAAGCGCGAGTAACAAAAAGCACACAGTTCGCAGCATGAAGAAAATCCTTTCCAAAAAGGGAGGCCGCAAAGAGTGGGGCTGAGCAACAGAAAGATCAAACTGCGACGCAGAGCGATTGAGCGATGTCGGAGAGTCGCCTTTCGCTCCGCGAAAGG
>CAZNMS010000067.1:0-25695 GCA_964573505.1 uncultured Planctomycetaceae bacterium
ACCGCTGTGGTCTTGCGCCACTGGGCAAAGTGAGTTTCCAGTCCGGCGATGAAGGCGGCGAACTGGGAGTGCTCGTGAATGGTGGTCTTGAGCTGCGCGGCTTCGACCAGCAGGTCGTGATAGCCAGGTCGGTTGGCCTTGAACAACGCGGCTCGCAACGTTGGGCAGACTTGCCAGTAGTCGGCCAGCGCGTCGATGTCTCGCGTGGGAATGCCGCCGTGCAAGTGGCCGCCGATGTCCTGAATGTCCTCGGCCTCTTGCGTGTCGATGTAGCGAGGAAGGTTGAGGTTGAAGTCGTTCTTCTCGATCTCGTCACGCGGGACGAGGCGGGAGTAACCGGCGTGCTCCTCAGCATTCGTGAAGACATCGACAATGCGATGAATGTCACGCTCGCGCAGCCGGTTCTTGTTGCCGTCCTTCATGAAGCCTTTGCTGGCGTCGATCATGAACACGCCCTTGCGAGCCGGGGCGTTCTCTTTGTCGAGCACCAGAATGCAGGCGGGAATGCCCGTGCCATAAAACAGGTTCGCGGGCAGACCGATGATCCCCTTGAGATAGCCCGAGCGAACAAGCTGCGTGCGAATGACGGCTTCGGCATTCCCTCGGAACAGCACGCCGTGAGGCAGAATGCAGGCCGCTTTGCCGGTGCTCTTCATCGAGCGGACGATGTGCAGCAGATAGGCGTAGTCACCTTGTTTCGCAGGCGGCTCGCCCCATTGAAAACGCTGATAAGGATCGCTCGATGGCGTTAGGCCAGTGGACCATGTCTTGTCAGAGAACGGCGGATTGGCAACGACGTAGTCATAGGCTCGAAGCTGCTCGCCGTCCTTGAACTTGGGCGCGGCGAGCGTGTTCCCGTTGAGGATGTTGGCGGTCGGGAAGTCGTGCAGGATCATGTTCATGCGGGCGAGACCGGCAGTGGTCACGTCCTTCTCCTGACCTTCCAGCGTGATGTGCTTCCCGGCTTGAGCCGCGACCTTCAACAACAACGAACCCGAGCCGCACGTCGGGTCATAGGCGGTTGTGGCCGCGACGGTGTTCTCCGGCGAAATGCCGATGACGTGGGCGACGATGCGACTGACTTCAGACGGGGTATAGAACTGCCCCTTGCTCTTGCCGCTCTCGCTGGCGAAGTGCCGCATGAGGTACTCATAGGCATCGCCGAGAATGTCATCGTGCTCGGCCCGGTTCTTCGAAAAATCCAGCTCGGGCTTCTGGAAGATGCCGACGAGGTTCGTCAGCCGATCGACCATCGCCTGCCCTTCGCCGAGCTTGTTCGGATCGTTGAAGTCCGGGAAGTCGCTGCGTGCGAGTCGCGAGTTGGCCTCGATCAGCGGCTGAATGATCTGCGTGTTGATCTTGTCGCCGATGTCAGACTTGCCCTTGAGGGCGATCATGTCTTTGAAGCTGGCTCCCAGCGGAATGACGACCGGCGGCTCGAACCCGTCGTAGTCGGCGTACTTATCCGAGACGTACTTAATGAAGAGCATGAACAGGACATAGTCCTTGTACTGGCTGGCATCCATGCCGCCCCGCAGCTCATCGCACGAAGCCCAAAGGGACGAGTAGAGATCGGATTTCTTGAGAGCCATGAAGTCGATTCAGAAAGGTGTTAGCGAGGAGATCTTGAGGCAGGTCGAAACAAGAGTTTTGACAGTGCGTTAAGACTGCCAAAGCCGTCAAACGACCACAGTCGAGCGAGCATACCGACAACGTACCCCAGACTTGAATGCGAGGTGTTGAATGGCAAATGACACTCTCTTCGAAGGTCTGCTTGAAGTCTTCGTTACCCCCATTGTCGATGAGGTAGCCGATCGGCTCGAAACGCGGCGGCAGCAATCTGAGGCGGCATGAGCACTCGACGAACTGGCGATGACGGAGTGGCTGCATGTCTGTCGGCAGACGCTGCAACGGCGACACCAGGCGGGAATCGTCCCGCATATGCCGTTTGGTCGGCGAGTGCTGTATCGCGGCCTCAGTGGGGACTTCACGTCTGCCCGGTGAGATGCTGGCATCCGGCGGAGCTGATGTTCGCGATGTGACGGCTCGGGATGGTGCCGGTGCGGTGCGAACAGCGATCGACAACGCGCGGCCTTTTAAACCGTCAGTAGGAATGACGGATGAACGGCCTGAAGTGCTTATCACGTTCAATGAAGCGGCTGTCGCGGAACAAGTCTTACATCATCTCAGTCGGCTCGGTTGGGAAACTCCGTGGCTCAAGGCCGATAAAGCAGAGCGATCACGAGTCATTGAACGCGGCGGCGTGCTCGTGCATGTCGTCAACGACCGGACCTGCGAGCAATCCGTTGTGCGGTTGTCTGAGTCTGTGCGGCAGATTCGAGAACTACCGATGTCGTTGGTGCGAGAACGCATCACTCAAGCCGTTCGGCTCGTTGAGGAAGTCAAAACGGGTGAAGAGATTCAACTCGTGCCGAAACGGCCTGTGGATTGGCTTGTTCTAAGCATCCAGCAACGCGGCGAATTCGGCGGCAAAGTGCGACCGCCGGCCGGTGTAATACGAACTCCATGATTGCGAGCAGATGGTTCGATCTTGCAAACACGGGGCTATGACGCGGCAACGGGTTTGCGGTATCTGCCGGACAGAGCCTTCTCAAAAGTGCTCGAGAAACCGACACAAGAAGACGCGAAACGCGAGGGAGAAGTGCTACTCGATGTCGTGTCAGACTTTCCGTTCGCGGCGGCTGCCGATCGCTCGGTTTGGTTAGCGGCGGTGCTGACGTCGTTGGCTCGGTCGGCGATCAAGGGACCGACTCCTTTGTTGGCGTTCGACGCGAATGTTCGCGGTGCCGGTAAGACGATGTTGGCCGACACGGCTGCAATCATTGCTACCGGGTCGCCAATGGCTCGCGTGGTATGGCCGGGATGCGATGAGGAAGTGCGCAAGCTCATCACTTCGGTCGCGGTTGAAGGTCGGCCTACGATCTTGCTCGACAACGTCGCGACTAAGTTAGGCGGTCCTGCTCTTGATGCAGCGTTGACGGCGACGACATGGCAAGGACGCATTCTTGGGGAGTCTCGCACAACGGGCATACTGCCGCTGACAACGATTTGGCTCGCGACGGGCAACAACGTCGAGTTGTCCGCTGATACCGCGCGGCGGACGTTGTTGGCTCGCCTCGAAAGTCTTGAGGAACATCCTGAAGACCGCAGTGCGTTCAAGCATCCTGACTTAAAGCGATTCGTGCGCGAGGAACGGGCGCGACTGGCGGTCGCTGGACTCACGTTGTTGCGCGGATACTTCGCGGCGGGTTGTCCCAATATGGCGCTGCCGCAGTGGGGTTCGTTCGACGAATGGTCGCGTCTGATTCGGCATGCGATCGTTTGGGCTGGGCAAGCTGATCCTCGCGCCAACTGCGACGCGGTCCGAGATGCCGATCAGTCGGCTCAACTCGTGCGGCTGATTCATTTGGGCATTGAGGACGCTGACATCGGGTGCGAAGGCGTTACAGCGGCAGACATCGTGCGACTGCTGGGGCATCCGGTCAGCGAAGATGGAATTGACCAATGGGCATCCCTCCGTGAGGCGATGGCAGAGCTATGCGGTTCGAAGCTCGATTCACGCAAGATCGGCTACGGCCTGCGGAAGTATCAGGCGCGGGTTTGTGCCGGCAGGCGTCTTGTAAGTGCGCCAGGTCACGGCGGCGTGAAACGCTGGTCGGTCGAGTCGGTAAGCAAGCCTGTCATCAATCAGCCGGTTGGTGGTGATGGTGGGCATGGTTGCGATCAAAACCGCCCGGTCAGTGTTGCGACACCACAACCAACAGCAAGAAAGCGGGTGCAGTATGAATTCTGACACCCTCATTGCGGCACTGCTTGATGCCGATGTTCGACTGATGGTTCAAGACGGGCGATTGAAGCTCGATGCACCGCACGCATTGCCGGATGAAGTGCTGAGCATATTGCGGAGTTGTCGCGATGAATTGATCGAGTCCTTTTTCGAACGCGCTGCGATACGTGAGTTTGACGGCGGCTTTGCGCGTACCGATGCCGAGCGATTCGCATGGGATGATCTGCGGACGTGGGTTCCGTGTGTCGATTAGAGTTCTGTCACTGCGGCTAGGGCGACGGCCCGAAAAGCTGGTTCACCTCAGCCTGCCGCAGTGCTTTTCATGGTGACGGTTCATTGAGAAGTGTGAGCAATGGCAAGTCTCTCAAAGGATGCCGGGCGCGACGGGTTCCGTCTGTCGTTCTACGGCTGCGACAAACGCAAGCGGTCGATTTGGCTGGGCGGTTCTCGAAACGGATGGCCGAGACGACGAAGGGACACGTTGAGCATCTCGTGGCTGCAAAAGGCGCTGGTGTCGCAGTCGATCTTCACACGGCCAAGTGGCTCGCAACGATCGGTGCTGAGTTGCGGTTGAAGCTCGTGAAAGCGGATCTGCTTGAGCGTTCGGCGGCTGACAACGGACCGGCGCGGCTCGGTGAATTCATTGCCGACTACATCAAGCATCGAGCTGACGTGAAGCCCGGAACTCAAGCGACGTATCGGCAGGGGGAAACAAGCCTCATTGGGTTCTTCGGTGCTGATCGTCGCCTTGATTCGATCACCGCAGGCGATGCAGAACGCTGGCGAGTATGGCAAGCGACCGAAGGCAATCAGCGCGACAACGAACGCGACGACCTTGCAGACAACACGGTGCGAAGACGAACGGGTATAGCGCGCCAGTTCTTCGCGTATGCAGTGAAGCGAAAGCTGATCGAAGAGAACCCGTTTGATGGTCTGCCGTCTGTCGTACATGCGAACGCGAAACGTCAAAGGTTCGTAACACGCGAAGAGATTGCAAAAGCCATCGAAGTCACAACGTGCCCGCAGTTGCGAGCGGTGATTGCACTCAGTCGCTATGCGGGCTTGCGGATTCCGACCGAGATCGTCGCTCTGAAGTGGAACGACATCGACCTCGAAGCCGGTCAATTGACGATCCGATCGTCGAAGACGGAAAGACATCAGGATGGTGGAATCCGATTGTGTCCGATCTTCCCCGAGCTGAAACCCTTTCTTCAGACGCTTCACGACATAGCAAAGCCCGGCATCGAATGTCCGCTGAGCGAGCCAGTGTTTAGTCGATGGAAATCAGCCGCACAGAACCTGCGGACGGCGTTTCTGCGGGTACTGGCAAGCGCCGGTTTGCAACCGTGGCCAAAGCTATTCCACAACCTGCGAGCATCCCGACAGACGGAATTGCTGGGGGAACATCCTGCCGCCGATGTCTGTGCATGGCTCGGCAACACGCAAGCTATCGCGATGAAGCACTACGCGATGCCGACTGCCGAGAGCTTCCGGCGGGCAGTTTGTGGTTCTACCGGTGGTTCTATCTCTGCAAATCCTGAGACATCAGGAGCGAGGACCGATTCCAGAAAACCCGAAAAAACAAGGGGATTGGCATCTACTGCCAACCCCCTGCATGGCTCAAAAATGGGCAATGAGGGATTCGAACCCCCGACATCCACTGTGTAAGAATGGCGCTCTAACCAGCTGAGCTAATTGCCCGAGATCTTTATGCCCGACTCGTTGTTGTCGGGCTTGCTTTGTTTCAATTGTTCGAGACGGCGGCGGTCCACAGGGCCACGATCGACATCGCGATCACCGTGTAGATGAAGAGGATGCACAGCATCTTGCAGATCGCGCGGCCCGCTTCTCCGTCCGCAGCTTCGAACTCGCGGACTTCGGCGTTCGAGAACAACTCTTTGGCTTCTGCGGTCGTCACCGCGTGTGTGTCTGACATGCTCGCCCTTCGAAAGTTGGTGGTTGGGGACGGTGAGGGGGCGGGACTATGGAGAAACCACAGGGGCTTGTCGAGGTTCCCTCACACGAACCAAACGCCGATCACTCAGCACGTCCCTCAGCGTCTACGGCGAGTCATTTTCGTCTTTGGTTGCTCGGTGAACTGAGTCTCTTGAGGCTCATGCGGAAGGGACACCCGGGCAGAGAAATTGGGGGACAGAAAAATGACAGAGGCATCAGCAATGACGTCTGAAGCTCAAACCGACGAGAAGTCGCAGCGCATGGTGGGCCGGCGCGGAGCCGGTCCCACTCTAGTTCTTGTCGGTCAGAGGCAGTTTCCAATGCCCGAAGGACGTTGTGTGGGATGAAAACGAGACTGCGAGATCCCTCGAGACGGCACATTCAACAAGTGGAAGTGAACGTTGTCCCGCTGCGGCTCGGGATGGAATCCCAAGCTACTTTTTCGGGGCAGAGCCTCGCTGGGGCTACTTCGACTTCAGCCCGACCGTATTCACGGCGATGACTCGGTATTGGTGAGTCTTGCCGGGCTCCGCTTTGCTGTCGGTGTATTTCATTTCGACCAGCGGCTGAGTCGGAGTGTCGCTGTAGGAGAGGTTTTGGAAGATCGGACGACCGAAGGGGTTCTTCGGTTGCTCGGGCAGATTCGCGAGGACTTGCCCGTCACGCTCGATGATGAATCCCGCCAGTCCGCTTTCGAGATCGGCCTCGGCGCTCCATGTAATAACGGCTCCACTGACCTTCACGCTCGTCGGAGCGGGCGGCGGGGTTTCGTCGGTGACCTTCGCGTTCTGCATGTATTGAGCCCACGCTCGCGCGATGGCTTCGTTCGGCAGCCAGACGGACTTCTCGACGTCGCCTGCAAACTTCGGCGCGGGGACAGCGGCGACGACTGTTGCTTCTCCCGCATGCAGCGGTGCGAGCCAACCGGAATCAGCGGTGACGGACTTGAGCGGCTCGCCGTTCTTCGCGGGCAGACGCACTGTGAGCAATGCATCGAACCACGGCATCGCTAGGTAACGTTGATTACCCACATCATGGCTCGATACCGGGTCGATCGAAACGGCAACGAGTCCGCGTTTCGCTCGGACTGCATGAAAGAAGGCTTCGTTGCCCGGCCAGACACCGGAGAAGCGGCCTTCTTTGTCGGTCACGCCTTCCTTTGTGCCGAGGTTGACCATGATCGGAACTCCGCACGCAGCATCCGAAATGGTGTGAGGCGCCGGCTTGCCTTCAGCGGCTTTGATCGGCGGTACTCCCGAACGCAGCCAAGCGGCGGCGACTCGATCGGGATGCAGCAAGGTCATGCCGCCGCACCAATGGCCTCCGCCGCTGTGTCCCCACAACGCCCACGGAACGGTTGCGAGCTCGGGATGTCCGCAGAGCTGAGCAAGATCCTTGAGCGCCTTCTGAAACGTCGCATCCGAGCCATTGCGCGGATCGCACCAAAGTTGGCAGTTGGCTTTGTCAGGCTGCTCATAGACCGGGCTGATCAACGCGCAGTCGTGCTTCTTGGCGAGAGCTTGCCAATGCAGATCGAAGGCACCGGTCTGCCCGGACTTGCAGGAACCTTCACCGCAACCGTGCTGATGCACGACGACTCCGCGCAGCGTCTTTACATCCTGCGGCACCCACAGCGTGTAGCTCGCCGGATAGACCAATTCGCCGGCCTGCGCTGAGCCCTCGTAGCGGACTCGGTAATACGGCGGAGCTGCTGGAATATTAATGACATAGGGCGGCTCCTGAGCCGCAACCACTTCAGCCACACACAACATCGCGAAAACAAACAACTGACGCATGAGCTCCACCACTGTTTGAGGAAGAAGAAGCAACAGCCGTGAGCGTTGCCGATTCATTGTCCGAGTTGAAGCGAGATGCTGTTGCTGAAGGGAGTCGTAATTGACGAGACAGTTCTGATTTTGAGAGGCAGGTGGGCCGCCGTAGCTTGGGATTCCATCCCGAGCAGCAGCGGGGAAAGACGTTCTTACATGTTGCGACTTGTCGTCAGTCGTTGCTGAAGCAAGTCGCCTTTGACGACGACGTCTTAATTGTTGGGATGCAGGTTGGCCGCTGCGGCTCGGGATGGAATCCCAAGCTACGACGCTGCTTTCTGGGTGCAAACAGCAGCTCGATCGCTTGAGCCCTTTTCACCCTGCGCAAACTGAAGCGGTAAAGCTCGCCCAGTCGGATGAATTCCGGCGAAAGTAGCGGTCGCTCGACTGACGATGATTGTGAGGCGGGCCATACTCCCGCCCTCAGTCTGCGCGGAATTCTTTTCGCGGCACGACTTCAGTCTTTTTGGTCGCATCGACCAATTTCTGCTCAATCCGGCAACGGAGTTTCCCTGTGACTCAACTGCGTTTGGCTCTCGTCATTCACAACCATCAGCCGATCGGCAACTTCGACGGCGTCTTCGAGCAGGCTTATCAAGACAGCTACCGCCCGATGCTCGACATGCTCGCCGAGTTCCCGCAGGTCGCGATCACTCTGCACAACTCCGGCAGCCTGCTCGAATGGCTCGTCGAAAAGCATCCCGAGTACATCGATCAAATCCGCAAGCTCGCGGATCGAGGGCAAGTCGAAGTCATCGGCGGCCCGTTCTATGAGCCGATCCTCGCGTGCATTCCGCAGCGCGATCGCGTCGGACAGATGCGGCTCTATTCGAAGTACCTGCAAGGTCTCTTCGGCACTGCGGTCAAAGGTATGTGGGTGCCGGAGCGAGTTTGGGAGCAGTCCTTCACGAAGGACATCGTCGATGCCGGCATCGAGTACACCGTGCTCGACGACTACCACTTCCGCTGTGCCGGTTTGACGAACGACCAACTGACATCGTTCTTCCTCACCGAAGATGAAGGCCGCTTGCTGAAGGTGTTCCCGGTTGCCGAACGGCTGCGCTACACGATCCCGTTTGAAGCTCCGGAGAAGACGTTCGAGTTCCTGCGCGGCGTCTATGAAAAGACTCCCGATGCGGTGATGGTCTTCGGTGACGACGGCGAGAAGTTCGGCACATGGCCCGGCACGAAAGAAGCCGTCTTTGAAAAAGGTTGGCTGCGCACGTTCTTCCAAATGCTGACCGACAACGCGAGCTGGCTGAAAGTCGCGACGATCGCTGAGTGCGTTGAGAACGTCTTGCCCGCAGGTCGCATCTACATGCCCGACAGCAGCTATCGCGAGATGACCGAATGGGTGCTGCCGACCGAGCGTCAGAAGGTCTATCTCGGATTGCGACAGAAGAAGCAGAAGGAAGACGCAGACTGGCCGCAGTTGGCCGAGTTCTTGCGCGGCGGCTTCTGGCGCAACTTCCGCACGAAGTATCCCGAAGCCAACGAGATGTATTGCCGCATGCTGCAAGTCAGCCGGCGACTCGAAGAGCTGACGCAGGCCGATCGTCGACGCGACTTCGCTGATCAACTGACCGAAGCTCGCACGGAACTCTATCGCGGCCAGTGTAACTGTTCTTACTGGCACGGAGCGTTCGGCGGTCTCTATCTGCCTCATCTGCGGCATGCGGTCTACAACCACTTGATCGCGGCAGACACGTTGCTCGAACAAGTGGCGCGAGGACTCGAAGCCGGCGCCGCCGGACATGACGCTCCCGCTGCATCGCGCTGGGTGCGACTCGATAGCGACGACTTCGATCTCGATGCGCGGAAGGAGTTGCGACTGACCGGCGATCGGCTCGTTGCGTATCTCGCTCCGAGCAAAGGCGGGCATCTCTATGAGTTCGACCTGCGCGGCATCCGACAGAACATTCTGGGTACGCTCAATCGTCGTCCGGAGATCTATCACGAAGCGATCATCGCTGCGGCGACGGGCAATACGGACGGCGTCAACGCGGCGAGCATTCAAGGCGACATCCGCTGCAAGCAGGCTGATCTCGATAAGAAGATTGTCTACGACAGCTACCCGCGCAAGGCGCTCGTCGATCACTTCTTGCAGCCGGACTTGAGCCTCGAAGAGTTCCGCGCCGGACGCGGCTTCGTCGGAGACTTCTTCAACGGCGTCTATCACTCGTTGCTGCGTCGCTCGCCGGAACGCGTTGAAGCGTGCCTCGTGCGCAAAGGCAGTCTCGCGTCTTACAAAGTGCAGGTGACGAAGACGGTCGCGCTCGATGTCGCACATAGCGGCGAACTGGAGATCGTCTATCAGCTTGAGGAGTTACCGCCGGGACTGCCGATTCACTTCGCGGTCGAGTTCAACTTCTCGGGTCTGCCGGGCGGTGCATCGGATCGGTACTACTACAACGCCGCCGGTCAGCGATTAGGACAGCTCGACGCGACGCTCTCGGTCGAGCACTGCGATCGCATCGGCCTCGTTGACGAGTGGCTCGGAGTCGACGTCTCATTGGATGTCTCACAGTCATCAAAGTTGTGGACATTCCCGATCGAGTCCGTGAGCCAATCCGAAGGCGGCTTCGAGACCGTGCATCAAGCCTGCTGCGTCGTGCCTCACTGGGAGTTCATCGCTCCTAACGACGGCAAGTGGTCGGTCGTTATTCGACTGGGCGTTGATTGCTCCGCCGCGCAAGCGAAAGAGCTTGCGAAAGCTGGGGCCGCCTGCGGTTAGCGTTTCTGATCGTATTGGTCCTCTACGTCCTATCGGTCCGATGAGTCCTATCAACCGCCCGCAGCCGTAGGACGCATAGGACCAATAAGACGAATAGGACTCATGACGGCCATTCGACAGACAGCAGCCCGCGTTGCAGATGGTCGGTGTAGTGCGCGTTACACCGGACATTACGCCTCTCCTTCAGAAAGCTCAGCTCGGCATTTCGATCCTTTGTGAGTTGGGAACACAGATTGAAGTGGCAGGCAAAGAGCCCCAAAGGGGCGAAGTTCGATAGCCCAGTCCGATAGGACTGGGGGAATTGGCTGCGGATCGGGCGCGAGCCCCAACGGGGCGCGATTCGATTGCCAGCATGAAGGTTCAACTCCGATTCGAGTTCAGTGTTTGGTGCATGCCAAGCGGGTTTCGAATCTCGCCCCGTTGGGGCTCGCACTAATGATGCGTCTCTTGTCCCCAGTCCTATCGGACTGGGCTCTCGAATCCCGCCCCTTTGGGGCTCAAGTCATCGGCCAAATTGCCCCATTCTGGGCGAGAAAGCCGATGGAGTTCTCGAAGAGAAAGCTCGGCATGACTGCCCCTCACTTGCTCGGACGCTTTGTGTGGCATGACTTGATGACGACGGATCTCAATCAGTCGCTGTCGTTCTATCGCTCTCTGTTTCCCGAGTGGCTGCTGCAAAAACTGCCGACGGGCGGTGAGGTCGTCTATCACTCGATCCGCGCCAACGGGCTTGATTGCGGCGGCATCGTTCCAATCTCGGCGGACGGAGGCATCCCGTCGCATTGGCTCGGCTATGTCGCGGTCGATGACTGCGCAGCGGCAGTGCGACGAGCGGAAGCAGCCGGCGGTCGATGCCTCGTACCGATGATGAGCGTTCCCGGCGTCGGCAAGTTTGCGGTCGTCTCTGATTCGCAGGGCGCGATCCTCAAGCCGTTTCAGATTGAGAAGTCGCTGAGCGTGCCTGCTGAACCGCTCTCCGGTCAGTTTGCATGGGACGAGATGCTCGCGCCGGATGTCTCGTCCTCGCGCCGTTTCTATGAGAGCGTTTTTGGTTGGTCTTCGATCGAGACCCCAATCGAAAACACCGGCATCTATACGATGTTCAAAGTCGGCGATCAGAACGTGGCCGGCGGGCTCTCGATGCCGAAGGACGCCGAACATCCCGCCCATTGGTTGCCGTACCTCTACGCCGACGATCTCGATCAACGCTCGGCAAAGGCTGTGTCACTCGGCGCCGAGACCTTCGTGCCGCCGCAAGACATCCCCGGCATCGGACGCTTCGCCGTGCATGCCGATCCGACCGGCGCATCCTTCGCGCTCTTCCGCTTGAGCGTTCATTGAGCAACGCGACGGACGCCTGAAGCAAGTCGCCGAACGAGCACGCGGTCTACATTGAAACGTTTAACCGACCGAAGCCTCAATTCACCCGCATGATGTAATACAAACTCCACAAAAAGGTCCGCGCATGTCGCTCTTGAAATGGCTCTTCGGCCAGAAGGCTCGCGACGTTGCGACCCCCGATCTCATCTGGCTCACAGCAGACGCAGCCTTGCGCGGACTCTTAGCGCGATTGGAAGAAGCACGCCGCGAAGGCCGGTTCGTGCTCGTGAGTGCTCCGTTCGAGCAGCAGTGCAATGAACTCGAACGCGCGATTGCGAGAGTGGGATTTCAATTACATCAGCATCCTGAACCACTCGATGTCGACGTCGTCGCCGCAGCAGCGCGACGAGCGAACGGATTCGGCATCTGGCTCGTCACCAATCGGCAGTTTGTCGAGACCGACATCGAACCCGAGACCATCGACGAATCAGTGACGGTCACGATTCTTGTTCGCGAGCGGCATCCGCTCCGCAGCGTCGACGACAACGTGCTTCGCTTTGCCCGCTGCCTGCCGGTCACGACGAGCACACAGTTTCTGGTGTCGCTTGAAGACCTCTTGTTGAAGCGCTTCATCAGCGACTCGATCAGCTCGATGCTCAAGCAACTGGGCCTGCAACCGGATGAAGTGATCGAGTCGAGCCTGGTCGCCCGCAGCATCGCGCGAGCCCAGCAAAAGATTGCGGCAGAAGCCCTCGATTCCTCCGGCCGCGCGTACTCCGCAGAAGAATGGTTCGCAGCAAATCTGCCCGAGCCGAGTTAGGCATCGCGCGATCTGAACTGAGACCGCGACCATGTAATGCGTCCTACAATGCGCAGTACAACAATAAATCTAGAACGAGTAGTACGAGAGAACCTCAATTCAAATTGGTGTCACCGGCACTCCGGCGCTGAGTTCGAGTCGTCTCCGTCCGGCTCGCCCGGACGGAACGAACGACTGGTCGGCTACATGACCGAAAAGCAAAGGCTTTTTCGCTCTCCGTCCGGCCTGCCCGGACAGAAGCAACGACTGTTCTGCTACCACTGCGAGCGAGTAGCGGTTCAGTCGTGACTCCCGTCAGGGCAAGCCGGACGGAGAGTGATTCAGGCAGCCCGTGTTCGTAGCTGCCAGTCTTTAGTCCCGACGAGGCAAGCCCGCCGGAGACCGCGCTGGCGTGCCGGTCACACGCAATTCGAATCGCCGACGATATCGCTCGTGAGTGCGCCAGACGTCGTCGCACCGCAGATGCCGCCGCGGAGTTAATGACGATGCCCGCTCACTCGCTGCGTCGTTGCATCGAAGGTGTAAGAGGTGCCGTCGACGGGGCATTTCGGAAGCCCTTCCGGGAACTGGTTCACATCGGCGGCGATGTCGGTCAGATCGGCTGCCGGAAAGCGATTCCACTTTTGGTAAAAGATCTGAGCCTGCACATCGATGTTGCCTTTGTTGACGTTGCAGGCTTGCTTGCGAGCTTCAAACGCTTGATTCCCAATGCGCGGAATCGCGACTGCCGCAAGGATCCCCATGAGCGTCACAACGGCCAGAAGTTCGAGCAGCGAGAACGCTCGACGAGTTCGCGGCGTTGTTGAATGCGGCTGAGATGTCGTCTGCATGATCATCTTCTTGCAGGGTGAGTGGTCGGTTCGTTTTCGTTTGGTCGGAAGAACGAAGGCCGGGGTGATATGACAATTAAGATTAAGGGTAAGATTAAGAGTTTGGTTCACATCGACGGCTACAAATTGCGAGTCCTCTTACTCTTAATCTTACTCTTAATCTTAATCCGTCTTTCTCCGACTCTCCGACTAACCGGCCCGATGTGCAGCCCGGCTAATGATTCATCGCGCCGATCATGTCGAACATCGGCAAGTACACCGCCAGCAAGATGCCGCCGATCACTGTTGCGAGTCCGAAGGTCATGATGGGTTCGATCGCTCCGAGCATGATCGCGGTGTACCGCTCGACTTCGCGTTGCAGGTGCTCGCGAATCTGACGCGTCGTCTTTGTCAGACATCCGGTCCGTTCGCCGATCACAACCAGTTGCAGCACGACCGGCGGGAAGATGTCAGCTCGGCGTTCGAGTTCTTTGCTGAAGCGTTCGCCGCGTAAGACGGCGGCATGCATCTCTTGCACGCTCCGTTTCACGACAGTGTTTGTGATGCCCTTTGCGGTCTGAGGCAGCGCATCCGCCAGAGTGAACCCGGCCTCCATCATGTTGCCGAGCACTTCCGTGAATTGCAGAACCGCAATGCTTCTCACCCATGCTTCAACCAGCGGGATCTTTAGCAGCGCACCATCAATCCATTGTCGACCAGTCGGATTTCGGAACAGCGTGACCGCGCCAACGATCGCTGCAACGCCCCCCATCACGATGACCGGCAGGTAGTTCTTCGCAATGTCGCCGACGACGATCAGAAATTCGGTGATGGCCGGCAGCTTTGCTTTCGACTCCGAGTACATCTTCTGAAAGGTCGGAACGACAACGAGGATCATGAACGTGACCGCTCCGCTGCCCGCTGTTGAAAGCAGTGCGGGGTAAGTCAGCTTCTTGATGATCATCGAGCGGATCTGCGACCCGTTCTCTAACTGCTTCGTGAGCCGCGCGATCGTCGGCACGAGCGTGCCAGTTTGCTCGCCGATCTTGATCTGATTGAGCATCAGGTCGCTGAACGTGCCGGGGAACTTTTGCAGTGCCGAACTCAGCGTCGAGCCTTGCTGCACGCTGCGTTCGAGTGTGTCGAAGAGTTTGAAGTACCTCTTCAACGCCTTTTCAGCGCGCAGCGTGCTCAGTGCTTTCGCCAACGAGAGACCGTTCTCCAACAGCGTCGCGAGGTTGCGGAAGATGTAGACCAAATCCTTGCGTTTGATCTTCATCGGCCCGCCGCCGCCAATTTGGATCTCGGACAACTTCTTGAAGAAGCCCTCAATGCCTTGCGGTGCTTGCTGTGATGTAGGAATTGCGACACTGGCCATTGAAGTTCCTATGAGTCCTATCCGTCCCATAGGTCTTATTGGTCCTATCAGTCCTATCGCTTGCTAGGACGAATAGGACCTATGGGACGCATAGGACCAATACGAGCAGAGCCAAATTCGACCAATTAGGTCGACAATTTAAAATACACCTCTTCGACGGTCGTCAGACCGCCGAGCGCCGCCTTCAAACCCGCTTGAGCCAATCGCGTCATGCCGTCTTGCTCGGCGATTTCGCGGAGCTTCGATGTCGGCAGTCCGGCTTCGATGCCTTTCTCCAGTGCGGTCGAGACTTGCATGATCTCGTAGATCGGCAGTCGTCCCGCGAAGCCGCTTTGCAAGCACTTGTTGCAACCGCGACCGCGATAGAACTTCGCGTCCTCGGGTAGCGGCTTGCCTTCCAGCAATTGATCGAGCAGCGAGTAGTTCGGCGCGACTTCCTCTTTGCAATGCGGGCAGATCTTGCGGAGCAGTCGCTGAGCCAATGCCGCCAACAACGCACCGGCAATCTTGAAGTAGTCGAGCCCCAGATCGTTCAATCGCGAGACCGCGCCGACCGCGTCGTTCGTATGCAGCGTGCTGATCAGCAAGTGACCGGTCAGCGCGGCTTGAACCGCTGCTTGAGCCGTCTCTTTGTCACGAATTTCGCCGACCAGAATCACATCCGGGTCTTGTCGCATCAGGTACTTCAGCCCATTGGCGAAGCCCATTCCGTGCTCGTTGTTGGCCTGCACTTGATTGATGCCCGGCAAGCGGAACTCAACGGGATCTTCGATCGTCGAGATGTTGTTCTCGTTCGGATTGATGTTGGTCAGCATCGTGTACATCGTCGTTGTCTTGCCCGAGCCAGTCGGCCCGGTGACGACAATCATGCCGTGCGGCTTCGCGATCAGTTCTTTGCACAGAGTGATCTCGCGCGGCGCCATGCCGAGTGCTTCAAACGCGAACGACTTGCTCGTCTCATCGAGCACGCGCATCACGACCTTCTCGCCGTCGACCGTCGGGATCGTGCTCACGCGGAAGCTGGCGCGCTGCCCGTTGTCTTCGATCGTGAGGTTGCCGTCTTGAGGCTTGCGCTTCTCGGTCGTGTCCATATCGGCCATGACCTTGATGCGACCGACGACCGGTTCTTCGCTGTCGCGCGGGATCGTCATGACTTGCTGCAACTCACCGTCGACTCGATAGCGCACGCGCATTTGAGGCCGATACGGCTCGAGATGAATATCGCTCGCTCGTGCTTTGACGGCGCCCATCAAGATCGACTTCACGAGCTTGATGACCGGCGCGTTCTCGTCTTCTTGATTGGCGACGATCACATCTCCGGCTTCGCGTGCTCGTTCGAGTTCCTCAAGGTGAATGTCGACCGCCGTCTGCCGAGCAGAAACGCGATCATCGAAGCTGCGATCGAGCACCTTGATGATGTCCTCGCGCAGCGCGACCGCCGGATCGACTTTGTAGCCAGTGATCAGCTCGACTTCGGAGATCGCTTCGATGTCATCAGGCGCTTCCATTCCGAGCAGCATCCATCCTTGCCGCACGCGCACCGGCACGATGCGTCGTCGTCGTGCAAAGACCTCGGGCAGCAGTCGCACCATCTGAGGATGCACGTCTTCGGGAGTCACGTTTTCAAACGGAACTTCGAACTGCTCACCGAGCGCCTCGCCCAGTTGCAGGCGATTAATGATGCCTTGCTTGAGCAGCGTCTCACCGAGCATGCCGCGCGTGAGTAATGCTTTTGACACGTCTTCATTCGTCGCGAAACCGCGAGCAATCAGGATGTCACCGAGTCGACCTGCCATGATGAAAATCTGCCTGTTTCAGAAACGGGAAGAGAGAGCGCTGCCTGTTGGCAATAGGCCGATACCAATTCCCAATGAGCCCTATTCGTCCTATGTCGCATGCGTCCTATCGGTCCTATGCGTCCTATGTCCTATCCATTGCGAACATCGGGTGTCGTTTTCACTACACCGCCGCGGCCTCAGTCGCCTCAGCCTTCAACCGCCGAGTCATCAGCTTCGCAACCTTCTGTTCGAGCATGACCGGGTCATAGGGCGTGACTAAGAACTCTCTGCCGCCGAGCCGCCATGCTTTCTCAACGAGATCCAATTCCGCCTTCACCGACGTGACCATCACGGGAATGTTCGACGTTCGCGGATCGCTACTGAGTTGTTCGAGGACTTCGAGACTGTCCTTTGCCGTGCCGTCCATCGAGATGATCAGCGCGTCGGGATGCTCCATGTAGAGCGTTGCCCAAAGATCGAGCCCCGACTTGATCCACTGAGCCCGGTAGCCCAACAGCTTCAGTCGAAAGGCGGTGACTTCGCCCTGAACCTGATTGGGTTCGAGGACGAGGATCTTCTCTGCGGTATCTGCCATCGGTCGTTCTCCTGAGAGCAGCCGTTCGCAGCTCGATGAGGTTTGTTCCGTTGCCACTCGCAACGAAGCACCTGCACTGAGCCACTGCGACGCGTCACACAGCACTCCGAAATACGGAATAGGTCAGCAATTCCGCGCGGCAACCGGTTTGAGTGCCGCTGCGGCGATGCGCTCTGACATCTCTGTTACATGCCGACACAACCGAATTTCTGAGCGAGCGACTTCAGGCAAAACCCTGCTTCGCTGAGGAAGCGAGAGCATCGCTGCAACTCATTGCCGAACGACTTCGCGGCGCGACCTATGAGTTACTGGGCAAGTTCAAGAGCTGTGTTCTCTCGCTAGTTGCGGGAGTGGAAGGCCCCCGCCGACCACTCCCGCTTTCGGAGACCGCCGCACGTCGACTCGTAGCTTGGGATTCCATCCCGAGCCTCAGCGGATTGAGAGGCTCAAACAACCGACGAAAACGCCGTCAGTCTTCTGCCCGCAGACAGCACCTATGCCGCATTCGCCCTGAAGACACACCAGAACCTCTCAATTCAAACCGCATCCACCGCAACACCAACACTGCGCATCCTCAACCCCATGACGAAGGAGTCCGCTCATGAAAACCTCAACATGGCTACTCGCTCTCGCGGCTCTACTGCTCTTCGCCGGTTGTGCGTCAGCAGTGGCCGAGCAAGCTCAAGCCACTCAACCGAAGCCGGCGCCAAAGACCGAGACCGCAAAGGCTGAAGAAGAAGCCGACGGAGACGGAAAGCCGATCCCGCCCGAGTTCGAACCGCCGTTTCCCGGCAACCAAAACTTCTTCACCCCGCCGCAAGTCGACATCGCGAGCACATCTGGCCTCGCGAAGAACGCTGACGGATCGCCCGAAGTGCGACTCCTCGGCTTCGTAAAGATAGAAGGCGGTTCTGATCGAGCCATCGTCCAGATCGGCCCATTGACCGACATCATCGAGCCCGGCTCGGTAGTGCAAGGCGTTGAAGTCATCTCGCTGCAAGAGCCGTCGATCACACTCCAATTCAATGGAGCGCGCTGGAACGTGAATATGTTCGACGCGCCAAAGTCCGCAGAACCTGCTGCACATGGACGCGGACCGACACGAGGCCCGGCACACCTCAACTCTTCAACAACCAGAACGCCTCCGACGATGGGATTCCCCGGCCTACCGCCGCTCCCAAAGTTCAACGCCGGCCCTCAGCCTCCCTCATTCCCGAACGTCCCGCCCCCGCCAGTCCCGCCCATGTAGGTAAAGACGGCGTCCCAATCCGCAGCGAAGAAATTGCAACCCCCGCTCACCGAACCAGCGTCATGAAACGCCCCGTCACACTGAAGCCTACCCGTCGGTATTATACCCAGCCGCGCTCTGCCTACTCAGTATAACTTCATTGCACCACCAATCAGCCAGTCAAGCTAAGGCGACATATCCAACTTGCAGGCCTCACCATGCTGAACTCGCTGCGACAACTGCTACTGACCGTGATGGTCATACTGACCTCCGCATCCATTGCCGACGCACGCAACTTTTATGTTCGCAAAACTGGCAATGACGCCCGCGCTGGCACATCCGCTTCCACTGCATGGGCATCACTAAAGAGAGTCTCGCAAGAAACCCTCGCGGTCGGAGATGTCGTCTATGTCGGCGCTGGCACCTACGACGGCACAGTAACCTTCAACAAGATGAGCACCCGACCGGTCACCACAACGGAGTATGTTCGCGTCAAAGTGGGTAAGTCTTGGCGTTTGGTTCGGCGCGTTATCACTCCAACAAACACCAATATTCAACTCGTTGCCGATACCACAGGCAGCTTCACGGGAGATAAAGGCGATGTCATCCTGCGCGGCGACCTTAGTAATTACGCTTTGAGCCTTGAAGCTCTGACAAACTGGGAAGTCAATGGCTTCCGCTTTCAGAACCTATCGCCCAGCCGACCGAGTTACGGAATCTTCCTGAACCGCGGCAGCATCTCTATCGCCGTAAAGAATTGCCGCTTCGAAGATCTCGTGACGGGAATTACCTGCAACAGCACTAGCACCAACAGCCTTTACCCAAAATGCTCTGTCGCTATGACAGGATGCACTTTCATAAACAACACGAGTTGGAACGTGCTGAGCTACGACCTTTCAGAAGTGACTGCAACGGGGTGTACCTTCCAAAACACGAATACTCAGGTTGGGGGCATCTACATCGGCAAACAAGGCGACGCCCAAGTAACAGCCTCAACATTTACCGGCGGAACATACGGTATCAACGCAGCAGACGCAGACGACATCGTGATCGATGAGTGTACCATCAATGGTGTCATTTACCCAGCCTACGGAACGAGCGACACAGCTCTCATCGACACTTGCACGATCAAGAGTGCAACATACGGCGTCTGGATTCAGTCAGACGTCACGCAGGTCGAAGTTACCGACTCCAACTTCTCGACGTGTCATATCGCAGTAATGGCTCCACCGTTCGGCTTACAGCTCGACACAGTCACCATCACGGACACGAACTACGCTCTCTGGATAGACGGTCGCATTAAGACCTTCACGCTCGACCCATCCGCCAAACTGACACTGCAACGCAATGGTTGTGAAGTCTATGTCGAACATCGCACCGACGGATCGCGACCGCAGATTAATATCGAGTCCATGAGCTTTACGGGAAACTCGAACTACAGCATCCTCGCACAAACAGGAGACGTCTCAGTTCGGAATTGCCGTTTCAGTGGCAACAACATGAGCATCTACGCGACTCCTAATCTGAAATCCTTGTCCATTCGCGGGTGCAGTTTTGCCGCCGCAGCTTCAAATTGGCAGGTCTACGCCACTGCGGCCAGCAATTCGGTTCGCGACAGCTCCTTTACCGACTGCACTTACGGCCTGCATTTTTACTCATCGACGGCAAACAAGCCGGATATTGCCAACCTGAATTTCACAAACGGCAGTTACGCGATCTACGCCTACAACACGCCGATCGACATCAACCAAAACACCAATGTTACTTTCAACAATGCGTATCTTGGTTGGTATCTCGTCAATAGCCCTTCGGCAATGTCCAAAGTGAATATCACAGGCGCTCAATACCCCGTCTACACGAGTGGCGGGACTCTGTCGCTCACCGACTCACGAATCACCGGCGGAGTCTACTCCGTCTATGCGACCGGATTCACAAAGTGCGACCTCGCCCGAAACACGATTTCAGGAAGCAACGGCGGATGGGGCGTCTACCTATCCGGGCAGAACGTCACACTGAGCGACACCAACATCAGCAATCACACGAATGGCTTGTTCGTGCAAGACACCGGCGCCACGACACAAAGTCAGGTCTCCAACTTAACCGTCGAAAACAATTCAAACTGGGGGGCCTACTGGGTCGCCTCTGACTTCGCACTCGGCAAAAACCAAAAAAGCATTTTCCGCAATAACGGTTACGGACTGGGACTCTATCAACGAGACCTCAATCTCACATCCACCACCGACTTGCTCATCAGCGGAAATAATTACGGCATCTATCTCAATCAGGGTGATGCGAACCTCGACGGAGCAACGCTGGCCGGCAACAACTATGGAATCTTACAATACTACGGAAGCATTACCTGCCGGAATTCGACGATCACCGGCGGGTCCGTCGGACTGTATCAATACAACGGAAGCGGCGCTGACGTGTCCGATTCCACTTTCTCTGGCAGTACAGCCTACGGCCTGCTCGTTACCAATTACGACGCCTCGAAACTGAAGCAGCAAGTCACCGTGCGGAACTCGACATTTACCGGATGTGGAAACGGAATCTACGCCTACACGCAACCCGACGGGACTATCACAATTGATCGAACGACGATCACAGGGGGGAGCCAACACGGCATTCAGGCATCTAATGGAGCGACCCAAATTACGAACTCAACGATCACAAAAAACTCCAATTATGGAATCTTGACCTACGACGCACCGGTCGTCGCCACAGACAACACCATTGGCTCGAATTCAAGCTATGGAGTCTATGCGCAAGGCTCATCCGCTCCGGGGCGAGCGAGTCTCACATTACGTCGAAATCAGATGCTCGCTAATCGATATGGAGTCGGCCTTTATCAGGTCGGCAACTCCGAGATCTCCAACAACGTCATCACGGGCAGTCCTGCGACTGGATATGGCGTTGTTTCGCACGGATACTCCGGCATTACGGATATTTGGAATAACACGATCGTCGATCAATACATCGGGATCTATCACTATGGTGGAAACGCTCGAGTCAAGAACAACATTGTCACCGTTGGCGACCTCAACGCCGCGAAAACCAATTCCTATGGCTTCTATCGATTAAATTCAGCAACTCTCGACGCGAGCAACAATCTGCTCTTCGGTCAGACCAATAAGTACTACGGACTTACTCGCGGAGTCGGCGACGTGATTAAGCCGCCGCGATTTGTAGATCGTGCGAACGGGAATTACCGATTGGCGACCGGCTCACCCGCGATTAACGCCGGAATTGATGCTGGCAGTTTAGTAACGACAGACATCGCCAATAACGCTCGCCCGGCCAATCGAGGTTTCGAAATTGGAGCCTATGAATACACCGGAAAATCAGGTTCTGTTCGAGTCGTCGATTGGAGAGAGGCTCCGAAGGCGACCAAGTAATGGAGCATTGGATCAAACGAGTAGGTTGTGACCGGCACTCCGGGGCCGAATTGGAGTCGTCTCCGTCCGGTGTTGCGATTACCGGACGGCTTGCGCCGTGCCGCTACAACCGGTTTGACGATTTATTTTGGCGCGGATCCTTGGTCCCGACGGGGCAAGCCCGCCGGAGACCGCGCCGGAATGCCGGTTACACCCAAACGAGTAAGAGTTGGGGAGGATGTGTAGTTCTCGTGCCGTAAATGCTTCGGCCTAAAAATGCAAAACGGCCAGCAACCTTTCGGTCACCGGCCGTTCGCCACAGGAGGAACACACACGCAACTTCAATGTTCTATTCTCGGAGTGCCGTAGCATGGACTGCCAGTCCGTGCTGTCGTTCTCAACGACCACTCGTTAATCGACGCAGGCAATTGAGCACAGGCTAGAAGCCCATGCGAATTGCTGCTGAGTATCACTTCTTCCCGAAGACTCGCTGTATAAAGCTGGCTTTGCGAATTGCACTGCCGCCGTCTTCGGGTTCATTCGTCGCTTCAGGAGCCGGGACTGGCGGAGGAGGAGGCGGGACGGGATTAGCATTCTCAGGATTCTTCGGCTGAGGCACCGGATCCGGCTGCCCAACTGGCGCCGGAGCAATCGGCTGAGGCTGCTGAGCCGGAGCCTGAATTTGCTGTGCTCCGAGTTGATTGATCGGCACCCATGCGTCACGCAGCGGCACCCAGCGGGTATAGGTGCCATCCGGCTGAAACTCGTGAGTGCGATACATCCACTGGCGCGGATTCGGAGGCGGCGGAAGCATGCCGGGGTTCGGCTGCCACTGCGGCACCGTCTGATAGTAGTAACCCAGCTGAGTGGTATCTGTCGGCGTTGCGACGACGGGATACGACTGCGGCATTGCCTGCCCCGGCTTGCCAGTGCCGTACCATGTGTCGGGAGTGTATTTGTTGTAGACCGGGCTTTGTCGCACGATCGGCCACTTGCCGGGTTCGCTCCAACCATAATCCGGCGCGACGGTGTAGTAATTCGGATCGAGCACCCAGCGGACTACCGGCTTCGTCCAAATACCGTGCTGCTCCGAGCACGGATCGCACGGATCATTGTGATGCAGCGGGCAAGGCATCTTCGTCCAATAGGTCGGGTTCGGACGAGGCGCCTCATACTGTCGCGGGGTCGCGATGTAGTAATTCTGGTTGTAGTAGCCGTTCTGCGATCCGACCGGATGAACCTTCGCGACGCCATCCTGAGCTCGGCTCGTCAGCGAAAACATGCTCAAGCCAGTAACGGAGAGCACCGTCATCGGCAGTATCAGTTTCTTGACCATCGTCATGATTCCTATGAATAAGGGAGCAAAGCTCGCGAGATCAGCGGCGGCGAAAGAGAAGATGGGAGTCGTTCAACAGCGCACGACGTCGGTGAACTCGCCGTAGCTAAAATCGTGAGATTTCAGGCATTTCAGGCGTCCGAAATCTGACGATTTCGGCTACGCAGAACCGACGGTGCGCCGTCGAACTCAAGTAGGGCAAAACTCACACTGACCAGAAGACGGCACGGACTGGAAGTCCATGCTACTGGGGCGACTACTGGACCCTCGGCGGAACGATCGTTGAGATCGGTGTCAGACGGCTTGAGGGCATGCCCCAACCGTAGTTGTATTGATACCGAACGTTCGGCGCGAGCGGCACAGCAGTCGGTACTCCCGTCATCAGCGAGGCGTAGACTTGCGAATCTCGCGCATCGTAGTAGCCGGGTTGTGTCGCGATGATTCGCTTGTAGCAACCGAATGGCGGTACGCCTCCGCCGCCGTTGCCGGACGGCGCGAAGTAGTTGAACTTGTTATGTAGGTGCGCGCCCCAAACTTGATTTCGATACGCACGGTTGCAGTGATACTTCATCTTTTCTTCGCACCACCACTGCTGCAAACCGCTGCCTTGATACGCGCTGCCGAGATTTTGACAGCTCAGCGGATTCACCGCGTCACAGTGCGACTTGCACCAACCGAGATCGGCTCCGAGATCACCCAGTGTGTAAGGGCGACCGGCGTAGCATTCGGCACTGGGGCCGGGATGACGGCAAACATTCGGGCAACCGCCGGGATAAGCTCCCTGAGGACCGCCAGCCAAACAGCTACCGTCGCGGCACATACCATTCGGGCCGCACGGGCCTGCAACTTGAGGACCGCACGCTTCGCGGCACAGTCCGATCGCTCGGACCGAGGCAACGCCTTCAGCTTCACCGCCCGGCAATGACGCTTCGCGGTATACCGGCTGAGATTGCGGTGCGATGATTTCAATCGGTTCGTTAGCAGTAGCAGCACCGATCGCCGCAGCGATCACGACCGCCGCGCCAGCCATCCGGCCAAACATGCGGATCAGCATGATTCTCTTCCTTGATCTACCGAGTATTCGAGTTCAGACCGGCATCCTGCCGGTTGATTAATAACGATTTTCGAGTGAGGCCAGTTCGCTGCGTCTCGAGCGTTGCGATCGCCGTGCGATGAGCCGTCGTTCGTGACTCGCGCCAACCAATTTCACAGCGTACCATGTAGCTGAAATCGTAAGATTTCAGGCATCTCAGTCGTCCGAAATCTGACGATTTCGGCTACACAAGCGCGACGGTTCGCTGTCGTACTCAGAGGCATTGAATTCCCAATGCCAGATTCCGAGAGACGCTTTGCACCTCAGTCGCAGCAAAAGGTATTACGGGTTGTACGGAGGCACGAAGCCCGAGAAGAGTGAGTAGTTCGAGCGGTATTTGACTTTGACGTCAGTGCCCATCAACTCCCACTTGTCGTGCGACTCGATGCCGAAGGGAGTCCACAACCAATGCCCCTTCACTCGGTAGTAGTACGGGGCGTAGAGCCCATGATATTCATGCGCGTAAAGCATCTCGTGCGGAGCGAGTGCTTGATGAGGAATCATCGTCCCGCCGACTTGCACGGGGATATCCTGACGCGGACTCGGATAGAGCGGTGCGTTCAACACCGGATATTGTCGAATTGGGGTCATACCCGGTCGAGGCGGGGTATGCAGAGCCGGACCGTAAGTCCCGCCATACGGATTGTTACCCAGATGCGGCGGCATATACGGGATGCCCGGGCCGATCGGTGTTTGCGCGAAGGCAGTTGCCCCAACGCAGCTCGCAATCCCGGCAACGAGCGCCGCGAGCGATGTTCGAATCATGCTTCCCTCCGTGGCGTGAGTGAGACCGCTTGTGATTGCGATCTCGGCTTCCTGTGATTGCCGCCACGAAATTCGGTGGTGTGAGAACCGAAGGGCTCCGTGCCGGCGGTGTGTGCAGTGTCAGCGAAGGGTGTGTGAAGTCCCTTGCTGCGAAGCTTCACGCATCCCTGCGCTGTGTGCCGACGGCTCTGTGAAGTCGTCGTATATGCCTCGCAGGGGAAGTATCGGCTGTGCCGAATGGTCCGTCTCAGTCACTCGCGGAGTGGCTCTACGACCGCCAATTGCGGATCGACCGGCAACATCGTGAAAGCTTCAAGCACAGGCAGAATTTGGCTGATCGTTAAAGTTTATCAGGCCGGTTCGCGGTGTGGCGCGACGCGGAGCGTCGCGGAGCGTCGCGACTCCCGACGCGGAGCGTCGGGCCACAATGGTTGCAGCTTCGCCGCGTCGTTTGACCGGCGGCAGCTCACTCTTTGGTAATTGTCTCGTCGAGATTAAGGACGACGTTTGCGAGCGTTGTCCATGCGGCGAGCTCGGGTTGCGGGAGTGCTGCGGGGTGCGTTGATACTCCGACCGAGAGTATTGAAGCGGCGTCTTTCGGCTGCTGAGTGAAGTGAGTGCGCGAGCGGTTGAGGATCGGGAGTAATACTGCCGCATCAGCCGGAGTCGCGGAGCGGTTCGTGCAGACTTGCAGCAGCAGTGAGAGTCGTGCTTCGTCCGTTTTGTCGGGTGAGGAAATGATGCGGGCGGCAAGTTGTCGCGCGGCTTCCAAATATGTCGGATCGTTGAGCAGCACGAGCGCTTGCAGCGGGGTATTCGGGCTCATCGCGAAACAGTGGGGGTAAGTGGAAAAGAGCGGACAGACTAGTTCT
>CAZNMS010000068.1:0-25676 GCA_964573505.1 uncultured Planctomycetaceae bacterium
GGAGTCTCTGCCCCGCCAATTTCGAAATTTCGTAGACCCGACCCCGTTTGCTGACCCCGTTCGTCTTTACGCCAAAACGTCGTGCACGACTCGACCGGCGATGTCGGTCAGGCGGAAGTCGCGGCCGGCGTGACGGTATGTCAGCCGCTCGTGATCGAGGCCCAGCAGGTGCAAGATCGTCGCGTGAAAGTCATGCAGATGGACTTCGTTCCGAGCGACCGCGCAGCCGTGCTCGTCACTCTCTCCGTAGCTGAAGCCGGACTTCGCTCCGCCGCCGGCCATCCATGATGAGAAGACTTCGGCGTGATGCTCGCGGCCCTTCGCGTCTTTCGCGGTATTGAAGGGCGTGCGTCCGAATTCGGTCGTCCAAACAACGAGCGTGTCGTGCAGCATGCCTCGTTGCTTGAGATCCCTCAGCAAACCGGCGATCGGCTGATCGACGTTCTTCGCCAATGGGCCGTGCGCCGCCATATCGCCGTGCGAGTCCCAATTGCCGCCAGCGCCGGTGTCGATCAACTCGATGAAGCGCACGCCGCGCTCTGCCAGTCGTCGCGCGATGAGGCACTGCCATGCAAAGCCTTTCGTGCTACCCGGCTGCAAGCCGTAGAGCTGATGCGTCTCGGCAGTTTCTTTGGAGAGATCAAAGGCTTCAGGCGCTGCGGTCTGCATGCCGAACGCGGTCTCGAACGACTTAATGCGCGCCGCCAATTGATTGTCGCCCGGTCGTTGTGCGAGATGCCGACGATTGAAAGCTTGAGCGAGCCCGAGTTCGAGTTGCTGAAGTTCCGTCGCCAGTTGCTGCCGTTTGATGTTCGGCATCGGTTCGGGACCGGGCACGACATGCGTGCCTTGATGGCAACCCGGCAAGAAGTCCGACGCCCAAACTTGAGCCCCCGCATACGGCATGAACGGCGCCAGCACGACGAACGACGGCAAGTTCTGATTCACTGTGCCGAGCCCGTGACTGACCCATGCTCCGATGCTCGGCCGCGCGAACGTCACTGAGCCCGTATGAATGCCGAGCGTCGCCTGAAAGTGGTCGGCGTGATCATTGCGCATCGAACGGATGAGGCAGAGGTCGTCCGCGCATCCTGCGACATGCGGGAACATTTCGCTGATCCATAACCCCGACTCGCCGCGCTGCTTGAACTCCCACTGAGGCCGCTTGAAGAACTTCTCGACCGAGCGATTGTTGAGAGCGAACGCATCGAGCATGCGAGCCGGCACCTGATAGGTCTTGTTGTGATCGGCGATCAAACTCGGGCGGTAATCGAACGAGTCGACGTGCGAAACTCCGCCGCTCATGTTGAGGAAGATCACCCGGTTGGCGCGCGGCGTGAAGTGCGGGTTGCGAGGAGCGAGCGGATCAATGTCTCCGACTGATGCCGACTCCTTAGCGAGCAACTCCGACACAATGCCGGGCAACAACAACGATCCGCCGACGAGCGATTGAATGAGAGGGCGACGATGAAGATTCATGATGGCTCTACGCTGTAAGAAAAATGACCTTAAGAAGCCGACGCCTCGAAGTCCTTCGGTAGCGAGCTTGAGTATCGGAACCGGCTGATGCACCGCAAGGCGGTAGAACAATCCGCGAGCACGGCCTAAAAGAAGGCACTCGTCCGCATGCGCCTGTAGCCGAAATCGTCAGATTTCGAGGCGGCCGCAACGGAGTCCGAACTCTCACGATTTCGGCTACGAAAAATGCATAGCACCCCTGCTGTAACACTTCTTCCAACAACGCCACTCTCACCGATTGCTTGACCTCGGACTCTCTATGACGCCCTCACAAGAACTCCGCATTCCCGTTCTCGATTGCCGCCAACAAAACGCTCGTCAGCTTCTCGATCAATTGCGGGACAAACTCAGTCCGCGCGGCGACATCGTTTCGGAAGCAGGTCGACAACGAACGATCGAACTCTTCGGCGAGCCGCTCTCGCCGCAGCAGGTCGTTGAACGCATTTGCCGCGACGTGCAGGCTCGCGGGCTGACGGCGTTGCTGGAGTTCACGGCAAAGCTCGATCGCAAGCAGCTCGATGCAACGTCGATGAAAGTCACAGCGGACGAACTCAAGCACGCGCACTCGCAGGCGAATGCCGACTATCTCGCAACGCTGCGACGCATCCGCTCGAACATTGTTGAGTTTCAATCAGCGCTGCTCTCTGAGACGGTGACGGTCGTGCGAGAGCAGGGCCCCAGTCGCGTTGAGCTGCGGCAGCGGTATGTGCCGCTCAAGCGAGTCGGCATTTGCATTCCCGGTGGCGCGGCGGCGTATCCGTCGACGCTGCTGATGACCGCTGTCCCCGCTCAAGTGGCGGGGGTAAGAGAGATTGCAGTCGTCGTCCCGCCGTCGGCGTTCGGCGGTTACAACGTTGATCTCTTAGCCGCCTGCTACGAACTCGGAGTGACTGAGGTCTATCGCGTCGGCGGTGCTCAAGCGGTTGCTGCATTGGCCTATGGCGTCGAAGGCATCGAGCGAGTCGACAAGATTGTCGGGCCGGGCAATTTGTTTGTGGCGCTCGCAAAGCGCTACGTCTTCGGCGAAGTCGATATCGACAGCATCGCCGGTCCGAGCGAAGTCATCTTGCTCGCCGATGAGACTGCGAACGCCGAGTTCGTTGCGAGCGATCTCATTTCGCAAGCCGAGCACAGTCCGGGGTCGGGAGTTTTAGTCACATGGCACGAGCCGCTGATTGCAGCGGTCAAAGCGGCACTCGAACGGCAGCTTGCTCTCTTGCCGCGCGGCGACCTCGCGCGAGTCAGCTTGAACGACTACGGAGCATTGATCCTCGCGCGAGACGAAGCGGAAGCGATCGAACTCACGGACTTGATGGCGCCCGAGCATCTTCACATCTCGACGGCCAATCCCGAGTCGCAGCTAGAGCGCATTCAAAACGCCGGAGCAATCTTTATGGGGCATCACACTCCGGTCGCGCTCGGTGACTACGTTGCCGGTCCGTCGCACGTGCTGCCGACGGGCGGCACAGCTCGGTTCGCGAACGGCCTTTGTGCGAACGACTTCCTCAAGCGGTCGTCGGTGATCTCGTACAACCGCGCCGCACTGGCCGCGACCGCTGACGACGTCCGCTTGATGGCAGCGAAAGAAGGACTGACGGCTCATAGCGCGAGCGTCGATGTCCGGCTGCAATAAGACGAACGAGAGCCGCGAGGTCTTCGTAGGATGGCCGCCCTCGCCGCCAGCATGTAGCAAAAATCACAATGCCTTTATTTTCCTGTCGTCAATCTTCCTGTCACTTGTCTTCCACTCGAGCCATTCAAAGGCGGGCCATGACAGGGAGATTGGAGACAGGTAGATGAAAGACGGACGGCGAAAGGCGACCCAAAAGCTGACGCAAACTTCGAGCAGCTCGCGTTCAAGTGACTCGCGATAAAGCGACGGCCGGGGGCGGCCATCTTACGAGGCAACCGGTCGGGCTTTAGGGCGTCTTCACCTTCACGACCTTGAGCGATGATTCGTCGAAGAGCACTTGCCCTTTTGTTGCTCGCAGTTCGATGACGGCGTCGACCTTCTTCAATGTGTCGACATCGAACGGATGTTCGAGCACGGTCCAGTCGGTCGTGCCGATCAACTGATTCATCCGCATTCCGCCGCCGAGACGAATGCCGGCGCCTTTACCTGACGGCGACTCCGTCGGCTGAATGTCGAGCCCCTTTGCGCGGACGACGAGTTTGTACTTGCCCTGCGGCAGCAAGAGTCCGGCGCGCCATGACGCGACGATCGTCTGACCTTGAGGCGCTTCGATCGACAACACTGTCGGCTGACCGGCGACGATTTGCCGCTGCAGCTTCGCTCCGCCCGAGTCGATCTTCTCGACCCAGTCGGTGATGACGGCCTCTCCTTGCGGATTGAAGGTGACCGGGAACGGCTCGGCGCGAATCTGATCGCGGATCGAGTTGTAGCGCGCGGTCAATCGCTCGCGCATTTCGCGTGCTCGGTCAGACATCTCACGAGCGCGATCGGGATGAATCTTTTGCAGCTCGGCACGCAGTCGATACTCAGCCTCGTTGACGATGCGATGCGTGCGGTCGGGTTCGAAGAGAGCTTGCAACTCGCGCTGCTTGAGTCGGTACGCGGTGTACCACTCGCCGTTCTGCATCACCGTCTGCGACACGAGCGAGCCGCCTCGGTCCTGCAATGACGCATTCGTGTCTCCAAACATCTGATCCATTCCGTGCGGGAAGAAGAATGCCTGCTTCGACGCCGGATCGAAATAGACGCGGTAGTTGTTGCGGTTGCGGACATAGCCGTCCCAATGGCACGTCATGATCTCGAGCGCCATGAATGTGAGGAACTGGTCGACGTTCAAACGTTGCTCGATCAGCTTCCACTTCTCTTCGGGCTTCGGATGTCGCAGTGCCTGCACGAGTTCTTTGAGATCGCTGCGGTCATCGGGGCCGTCACCGCCGTCCTTCTCAAGATTGGCATCGATCTCTTGCAGGAAGCCGCCGTCGTAGATGTTTCCGCCCGGTGCAACGAAGTGCCGCTTCAAGAACTTGTCATCGAAGCCTTCCTTCAACACATACAAACCGAGGTCGCGGTTATTGAGCCAAAGACGAGCATGCGTCACTCGCGCGGCGGGGACTCCGGCTGCGAGGAACAACTCTGAGCACACCAGTTCGTTGAGATAGGTGCCGTCTTGCACTGAGTTGTTGAGATGAAACTTGTCGAGCCCATGAAAGTCCTTTTTGTCGCCCGACTTGCCCGCGAACTTGTCGGCGTTGATCGTCAGCGCGGGGCGATCATCGACTCCGCGAAAGCTACCGGCGGCGCCTTTCAGCTTGATGCCGATGTCGGGATAGACCTCTCGGCCATTCTCCGTGAGCTTCGCTTTGACGTACTTGCGATTGTCCCCGCGGAGCTTCTGCAATTCAGGCTCAGCGATCTCGATGCGGATCTCGGGGATGTCTCGTCGCGCGAAGAACTTTGCCGCCGCATCGTTCTTAGGCTGAGCCCGCCAGTGATCCGCAGCGGAACCCGTCGCGACGAACGTCGCACAAACAAAGGCCGCGATTAAGCAGCGAAAAGCATGACGCATCATGGCCGCACTCTCTCCGTAGAAGACCCGAGCAATGCATAGGAAGCCGCAAGCAGACAACTGCGGCGAGACAACTTCGCGATTCATACGACGGCGCACCATCGTCCGCAGTCTCGGCCGTCGCCGGTATGCCGATTCGATGACGGGGCAGCGAGTCGCGGAGCGACTCGCCGACGTCGCGCGGTCTCTTGTCTTCGCCCTCTTCGGGAACTCATCGAACGGTTTACGCCATTACTAAGGACAGGTTCGTTACGGTGAGTCTTATCCGTGTGGGATATGTCTCACGCGGATGAAGAATGCAGAACTCAATCTGTGTTCCCAATTCACACAGGATTGCGGCGTCGAGCCGAGCAACTCTTCGGGAACTCGTAGCTCAGTCTCTCCGAGGCTGAGCATTTTGCAGGACGAAGCTGCTTCAAGGACGCCCGTTCGAATCCAATGAAGAACTCGCAAGTGGCGATTACTAAGTCGCTTCGTCACGCAACAAAGGCCGCCTCGGAGAGTCGGCCCTACGTTTCAGTTCTCCACTCACACAGGTTCGCAATGCCGAGCCGAGCAACCGCAGGGGCGAAGAGATCGACAGCGACTGAGACGCGAGTTGCTTCATGCCGCTGCTCGTTGTGACTGCGTTCTTGTTTGAGCTGACTGAATCCAGAAGGCGACCTCATCGGCATCGGGCGGGTTGCTGCCGCGCAGCACTCGCTGACCGGCGGGGGATGAGACGATCGCGATCGCCGCTTTCGTGAGCGCGTCGTGATCGGCGGCGGCGATGGCTTCGACTGTGCGATAGCCGCAAGCAACGAGGATCTGCGCGTCGTGACCGCGTAAGCCGGGAATGTCGCAGCACAGTTGTGCTTGCGATTGCCAAATGCGGAAGAGGTCGGGAGTGAGCTGCTTGATGTTGAGCGCGACGCAGGCTCGATCAGGATCGGCGGTCAGCAAGTCGCGCACGGTGTTGAGCCCGCAGGCATAGAACCGCTCGGCCATCTTCGGGCCGATCGACGGTGCGTCGACAATGTCGTTTGTCGGCGACAAGTACGTGCGCGGCGCTGCTTCTCGCGCGGGCTTCTGTTCGACGACGGGCATTGGTTCGTCGTCGGCAGCAGTGGTGCTAACTGGCACCGGAGACTCGTTGATCGGCTCGGACTCGCGCGCCTTCGGTGCTAATGACGCGACAGCAGCCGCGAGATCGTCGGCCAATTTCGGCAGCGGTGACGGCGACTCCGCCGCGAGCGACTCCGTCTGCGATGATTGAGCGTCCGGCGCGGACGAGGCAGAGTGTGTAACAATTGCGTCACTCGCTCGGTCGAGAAGTGACGACGTTGCTGCGGGACTCAATGACGGGCGTTGTGACGAGCTGCGTGCCGGGCTCAGTGACGGAGCGAGTGCTTCTCGGCGCGGTTGCTGTTGCTGACTTGCGGCTTGCTGCGTGCCGTCGCGTTCGGCGACGAGTCGTTGAATCGTGCGCGAGTCTTCATCGAGCGTCTCGCTGACGCGCCCCGTGCGTTGATACTCGTCGAACATCGCTTTCACTTGAGCCCGTTCTTGTCGGTCAGCGATCTGCTTCACGACATAAGCGACCGGCACGTTGATCGTTGAGACGACCGTTTCGAGCGTCAGATTCACATCAGGCGGAGTGACACTCGCCTCGCGAATGAGCCGACCCAGAATGCGACTGAAGCCGACGACGGCATAGGCAATCAGTCGCGCGAGAATGCGACGACTGTGATCATCGAGCCCCTTCGGCGGATTCTTCGAGCCGGCCGCGAAGTCGTAGTGTTCGATGAGCTCGTCGTAATAAGGATGCGACGTCGCGGCTCCGGCATGCACCATTTCTCGCAGCCATTGCGAGCCGGCAGGCACTTCAACATCGACGAAGAAGTTGTCTCGTTCGGCGATCGCCCATAAGTCGGCATACGACTTTGTGATGCTCCACTCGGCGGCGCGATGAATGTTCTGCTCGGCTTGAGACTGGCCGGTGTGAAAGGGCTGAATGGGGTCGGTGTAGTAGTGACTCAAGATGCCGGCGGCATAAACGCCGTTGACCCAATCGCCGCGCCTGAGCTGAGTCACCGCGCGTTCGAACCACAACTCGGCAGACTTTGCCGCGCCGCCCCAATTGTTCTGCTCGACATGCACGACGTGATTTTGGAAGTCGCGGAATTTGGTGTCGGGCTCTTTGGCGCCCTGCAAGTACGGGACATGCTGCTTCAGAAAAAGCCGCCGCCACTTCTCGATATCCGGTCCCGACAAGAAGCGCAACGCATCGAGCGCCATCTTGTGATGCGTGCTTTTGCAATGAGCGGCATAGAGCACTCGAAAGAGCAAGTTCACGAGCAGAGTCCCTTCTGCAAGTTCGTCGGAAAGAGGCAATCAGTTGAGGCAGACGACAGCACGCGGTTGCTTGCGTCGCACGAGCGTTTAGGCGCGAGCCGGGCACAGACGTCAGTTGGTCCGAGCGCGTGCAAGCCGTCATTGGGTCAAAACCGGCGGTTCGAATAACAGCGAGAATCGAGAAGAAGTGACATCGCGGGTGCGCAAGTTGCCGCCGCTATACGCGCTCGTCAGAGACTCGCGGTTAAACGTCGCACTTTAGACCGGCGGCCATATAGCTCGGCGGCGGATGGCGCGTCAGCGCGTTCTCAGAGCATGTCGATGAACGCGGTCATCTCGGCTTCCGCGTGCGAATCTCCGACGCGGCGCGCGACCGCGATGCCTGCCTGCAAGACTTCGCGGGCTTCGTCTTCTTCACCGAGCTTCGCCAGCAACTTGCCGCGCTGAAAGTAGCCGGGCACTTCGTTCGGATGCTCGACGTTGTAGACCGCCAGTCGGCGCGCGGCTTCGGCCGTTTGACCTTCACTCGCGATCGTCATCGCCAGCGCATATTTCAAAAAGGCGTCATTTGGGCTCGATGCCAGCATCTGCTCAAGCTGTTCCCGCTTCGTCATCAAGGCAACCTTTTCCGGTTCGATCGACTTTGTCGGCAGGGGGCCGACCTTTAGTCCGTTTTCTGAAAGCTCTTTAGTTCTCGTCGGGTGATGACGAGTGGCGCGATTGTGGCGACTGACCTAAGTGGAACAAGCAGTCGACTCGGGGCGCAATCCATTTCGCGCAGTCACAACGGTTACACCTTGAGCGGGCTTCGAATCCGCACGGTGAATCTCTCAGAACCAAACTGCCTAACCGGCAAACTTCTACTCCGCGACAGCTCGAAACCGCTTATGCCGGTTGCGCATGTCGTACCTCGCATCTTCAAGGCAGTGTTCAAAGCTGGCCGATTCAGGGACTCGCAGAGTTCGCAGGGATTGGAACTCTCATTTTCGTTGGAACGGACTGTCCGCGACGGCCCCAATGACCGCCAGCCCACGACACGCCCCATGATGAAGCGACTTCTCAGAATCACGTTGTGCGCCGCTGTTCTCGCTCTTTGTGCGGGACAGTCTCAGGCGTCGTCTGTGCGTGAAACGCCATTGGTGAAAGCGATCCAGCGCGTCGAAGCGTCGGTCGTCAACATCCATAGCGAAAAGCGTGCGGAAGAAGGCGGCTCGCTCTTCTCTGTTGACCGCAGCCAAAAGGTCAACGGAATGGGGACCGGGATCATCTTCGACGAGCGAGGCTACATCGTCACCAATCATCACGTTGTTGATGGTGTCGATACCTTGCGAGTCACGACCAAAGACGGCTCGGCCTATACGGCGCACGTTGTCTCGTTCGACCGCAAGCACGATCTCGCGGTGATCAAGATCAATGCCTCACGACCGCTGACAGTGATGCCACTCGGCACATCGTCGGACTTAATGCTCGGCGAGACGGTCATCGCGATCGGCAACGCTTACGGCTACGAGCACACGATGACTGGCGGACTCGTCAGTGCGTTGTCGCGAGACGTCGAAGTGAATGAGAAGCAGTCCTATCGCAACCTCATTCAGACCGATGCGAGCATCAATCCGGGCAATAGCGGCGGACCGCTCGTGAACCTTGATGGCGAGTTGATCGGTATCAACGTCGCGATTCGTGCCGGTGCTCAGCGGATCGGGTTTGCGATTCCGATCGACGACGCGCGGCTGATCATCGCTCAGCTCATGAGTACCGAGAAGCTGAGCAACACATGGCACGGCCTCGTATCGAACGACGTTAAGCACGGTGTTGATCGTCGGCTCGTCGTCGACAACACGATCGCTGATAGCCCGGCAGCACGAGCAGGACTGAAGTCCGGCGACGTTGTTGTGAAGGTCGGCGAGATCCCGGTTGTCGACAGTGCGGACTTCGAGCGTGCGTTGCTCGGTCGTCCTGCCGGAGAGACGGTTGAGGTCTCCGTCCGTCGCACTGACCGCATCGAGAAACTGGGAATGACGCTCGCCGCAGCGAATCAGAAACCAGTCAGTGCCGTCACGACGGTCGTCCGCGCTCAGAACAACAGTCATTCGTCGACGGTCGCGAAGACGGAAGACGCTTCTGAGAAATGCTGGCGCATGTTCGGCGTCCGCTTGAGCCCGCTGAGCGAGCAAGAGAAGTCAGTCGTCGGACCGAAGTATCGCGGCGGCATGCGAGTGACCTCAGTCCGCGACAACAGCGCGGCATCTCTCAACGGCATTCAGAAGGGCGACGTGCTCGTCGGCCTGCATATTTGGGAGACGGTCAGCTTCGAGAACCTCAGCTACGTCGTCGAACACCCGCAGCTTCGCACGTTCGCTCCGCTGAAGTTCTACGTGCTTCGCGGCGACGAAACGTTATGGGGCCACTTGCCGCTGAATGGGGTGCGCTAAAGTAGATTGGGATTCCATCCCGATCCGCCGGAGCGTTGCGGCTGCTCCTGAATGCACAATCCCGACGCGCAGAGGTAACAGGGAACCAGCTTGCCGCCGCCCCTGACGATTTGGATTAGTTCAGGAAAGCCTCATCTGAAGGCGCAAGACGCGTCGTTCGCGCACGACGGCCTCTAATCCATTTGTTCGAGCACTGAGCATGAACACGTTTCAGTTGAACGGCACCGAAGTTCGCACTTCGTATCTCACACAGATGTCGTTTCGAGCGGCGTACTGCGAGTTACTCGTCAGCGTCACTCCAGAGAATCAGACCCAGGCGCTTGAAGCATTCAGAAAGGGAAGCGCCTACAGCGGACTTTCCGTAAGTGGGATCGCTGATTTGAGCTTTCTTGCCGACTTTCCAAACCTCCGGTACTTGGAGGTCATTGAGCAAAAGCGAGTCAATACTCGGCCCCTCGAAGGACTTTCGAATCTACGCGGTCTCCAATTGGAGACCCCCGGCACCGGAGTCGACTTTTCCTGTTTTCCCGAACTCGAAGTGTTTGTTGGCGATTGGCATATCGACAATTCCAATGTTCACCGCTGTGAGGAACTACGACGACTCCGAGTTCGGCATTTCAACCCCAATGCTCTCGATCTCAGCGACCTTGCCCACACAACGCGGCTGGAATGGCTGGATCTGACACAAACCGGCATCACTTCGCTGGCTGGATTGGAGACGCTGGAGGATCTTCGGTATTGCGAAATTGCCTACGCACCAAAACTGGAATCGCTCGAAGCGCTCACCACGGATCGAATTGGAGTTCGTGAACTCAGTATTCAAAAGGCGAAGAAGATCGCGTCCTATGAGCCAATTGCTGCCCTGCGCCGACTGCGACGGCTAAGGCTCTCCGACTGTGCAGCGATGCCGGACTTGAAATGGACGAAAGGCATGGACCAACTGGATTTCTTTTCTTTCGTCGAAACAAATGTCGAAGACGGCGATCTTTCTCCGCTGTTTCAACTTCCAAAACTCCGCTACGTCGGAACGTCAGATAAGAAGCACTACAGCCATAAGTTCGCGGCGATCAACGAATTGCTCGTCCAACGTCTAGAAACACTCGATCGAACAAACCGGTGAACCGGAGCCGCCGATGACGCAGGCTTTCGATTCGAAGTCTTCTGGCGGCGTCCCGGTTACCGCTGTCGAAGAGCCCCCTTCTCCCGCTGAGCGATCGGGACAGAGTGCCAATCTACGCCTGCCGGAGTGCTGCGACTGCTTATGCGAGGTCGGTCGCGACGCCCAAAGAGCATGCCGATAGCTGAGCCGCTTAAGACCGTTCCTATGCGGTCCTCTCGTGACGGCTTCTTCTTTGATCGAAGAGACCATTGCCCGCTCAGCGATCGGGACAGAGTCCCAATCTACGTGTCGCTTTGTTTGCCGAGTTTGCCTGCCTAAGGTTCCGCCCCTCGTTTTGGGCTTATTCTCAGGAACTTTCAGGAGGCGGACTCAATGGCTTTCGTTTCATGGACGCGTCGTTTCGCAGCGTGTTTGGCCGGATTTGCAGTCGTTGCTTCGGCTGTCACCGAAGTGCGAGCCGCTGATGGCAAGCTCGCGGTTTATGTCGGCACCTACACCGGCAAGAGTCAGGGGATTTATCAGCTCGAACTCGATCTCGCTTCCGGCAAGCTGACTCAAAAGGGAGTGACCGGCGGAGTGAAGAACCCGTCGTTCGTCGCCATTCATCCGAATGGGAAGTTCCTCTACTCCGTTGCTGAGATCGCTGACTTCGAAGGCAAAGCGAAGCAAGGCGGCATCGCGGCGTTTGCGATTGACCGTGCGACGGGAGCGCTGACTGCACTCAATCAGCAATCGTCAGTGGGCGGCGGGCCGTGCCACTTAGTCGTTGATCGCAGCGGTCAATGTGTGCTTGCTGCGAACTATGGAGGCGGCAGCATTTGCAGTCTGCCTATCGGTGCTGACGGCAAGCTCGCGAAAGCGGCGTCGTTCATTCAGCACGAAGGCCGCAGCGTTAAGCCCAATCAAACGGCACCGCACGCGCATTCGATCAACGTCGATCTCAAGAACAACTTCGCCGTCGCGGCGGATCTCGGGCTCGACAAAGTGCTCGTCTATAAGCTCGATGCAAAGGCCGGGACGCTGACTGCGAACGATCCGCCTTCAACGTCGGTTGCTCCGGGATCGGGACCGCGCCACTTCGCGTTTCATCCCAACGGCAAGTTTGCATACGTCATCAACGAGAACGTCATGACGACGACGGCATTCGCTTACGACGAAGCTGCCGGCAAGCTGACTGAGATTCAAACGCTGTCTTCGTTGCCGCCCGGAGTCGAACGCGGTCCCGGCATGAGCACCGCAGAGATTCAAGTTCATCCGTCAGGCAAGTTCGTCTACGGCTCGAATCGCGGTCATGACACCATCGTTGCGTACTCGGTCGATCAAGCGACGGGAAAGCTGACTCACATCGAGAACGAATCGACGGGCGGCAAGACTCCGCGCAACTTCGGCATCGATCCGACGGGGACTTATCTGCTCGCCTGCAATCAAGCTTCCGACACAATTGTGGTCTTCAAGATCAACGCCGAGACCGGTGCTCTTGATCGCACCGAGAACAGCATCGAAGTGCCGACTCCAGTGTGCGTGAAGTTTTTGAAGTTGGATTAGTTCTACAGCGCACCATGTAGCTGAAATCGTGAGATTTCAGGCATTTCAAGCGTCCGAGATCTGACGATCTCGGCTACGGAAATGCGAAGGTGCGCTGTCGAATTAGTTCCATCGTCAAGCGTCATGTGCTGATGACCGTTGTCGCCTCGCTCGATCTGCGAAGAGCGACAACTGGTCGCAGCCGCTGCAGCGCGATTTCGACCCGCTGACGGGTCACGAGCAACCGCCGAAGCCCATTCGGCTGTCAGACTTTGCTGTCTAGGAAACTTGTTTCGAAACGGGTATCGCGGGACTTTGACTGCACCCCGGAAAGGCAGCGAACCATCATCAAGCTCGTTGCGCGGACCGCCGAAATCTTGGGTACGAATTCCCGATGAGGCGTTTTCCGATCGTCGCGAGATCGCGAGCCCCACTCGCCGCAGACAAGCTCGTTCGTGAGCAAGTCCGCGAGCAGCGCGCATCAGCTTCGAAGGTCAGACACTCACACGACCGACGCACCTGCTTGCGGTCGCTGTCGCTTCATCACGTGCTGGTTCCCGACCCCAGTCTGTAATTCGCATCACATCTTTTCGCGCAGCCGTCGAACCTTGATGGATGCCGTCTGCGATCACCTCGGAAGGAGCACCCTGTGCGTCGATTGTTCAAGTTTGGAATCGCGGCTTTGGCGTCGCTGAGTTCTACGTCCCTCGTGCAAGCTCAAGCTCCTGCCACTGAGGACTCTGTCGTTGTTGGCTCAGCGGGAATCGCGCGATTGGAAGAGGATCTGAAAGCGACAATGTCGCTCGTCCCGAAGGGAGCGGCTCAATGGCCGAACCTGCAAAGCTTGCTGAGTGCGTTCACGGACGGCGTTGATCCCGAGAAACCCATTCGCGTCGACTTGATGGCGGGCACGGCGGATGACTTCCGCATGTGGGTGCCGGTGAATAATCACAAAGCCTTTCAAGGGGCGAACGTTCAACCGATCGTTCTGAAGCCCGCGAAGAAGTTGCTGACCGACTTCTATGAATGGAAAGGCCCCGGATGGGTGCTCGGCGGCTTCGAGCGTTTCTTCCCGAAACTCGCGACGAGCGTGCTTGCGACGAATCGCAATTTGGTCCCCGCGACGCTGACCGATCCGAATCCCGGTTTGAAAGTCTTGCTCGCCAATGACGCGGACTTAGTGGTGCTCGTGACGAACAGCGCCGGCGGAGTGAAGGCGCGGAGCGAACGCATTCAGAAGGTGCGAACGGACCTTGCTGGGAAGATCAAGAAGCTCGGCGATGAAGACGAGTACGGCTTCGAACTTCGCAAGCTGTCGCACGAGCAACAGTTCGATGAAGTCGAGCGGTTCTATGCCGAGAGCGACAAGCTGCAGCTCTCATGGACGCTCGATGCCAGCAAGAAGCAAGCTCATCTCGATCTCGGCTTGAGCGCACTGCCGGGTACGAGTCTTGAATCGTGCATCAAAGAGCTCGGTGCGCAGCCGAGTGCCTTTGCTCCTGTCGAGAAGGGCGATGCGACGACCGGTTACGCTCGCTTGAACCACTCGCTCGATGAGATGCGCAAGAAGCACATCAAGGACTTCTTAGCCGTCATCAAGAAGCAAGCGAACTCGCGCATCGCCGGATCGAAGAACATCAAGGACGCGTACAAAGCTCCGTATACGCAGGCCGCGAATCAGTTCATCGACTTGTTGTCGAGTGGCGTTGATATGGGCGTCATTGATGGCTTTGCTCGCGCTGACAAAGTCGGCGACCAGCAGACGCTGATTGGTGCGATTCGAGTTCCGGACGGAAAGGCGCTCGTGACAGTCTTCGAGACTCTGAAGGGTGCCGAGTGGAACATTCAGACGAACGTCGAGACTGTCGGGGAATTGTCGTTACATACCATCATCGTCCCGCAGCGGCAGGACGGAGACTTCGGAGCGCTCTTCGGTAAGGAAGGGACGCTCTTCGTGGCGACTGGCCCGAACGTCGTTTGGTATGCCGCCGGCGAGAAGGCTGCGGAGCGAGTCAAAGAAGCTGCCGCGAAGAACGCTGCGGCGGAGAAGCCGAAGGACGGTGTCTTCTTCGAAGTTTGGGGCAATCTCGGTCCATGGATGCAATTTTTGCTCGATCGCCGTGCTCGGATTGCTGTCGATGAGAAGCAATTGAGCGAGACCGATAAGGCTGCACGCAAGACAAAAGAAAACTTGCTGAAGACGGCGGTCGAGGCGTTCAAACCCGGTGACGCGACAGTTCACATGAAGCTCGAATGCAAAGACGGAAAGGTCTCCGGACGAACGACGTTGAGCGAAGGCACGTTGCGATTCGGCGGTCAAAAGATGGTCGACTTCGCCGGCAAGCTCTAAGCGAGCAAAGGCCGATCACAGCAAAGCAGTAGGCGGGCGAGTGAGTGCAGCAGCACGACTCGCCCGCCTTTTTCGTTTGGCGCCATTGAGCAGCGGCGCTCGTCATCTCGTCCAATCGGTTGATCCTCTTCGCTTCGACGAGTCAGCAAACGCGACTACCTTCAGCCGCTGACGTTGTCGACGTTGAGTCCTCTGCGTCTTCAAAGTCAGAGGCGCTGCGCCTGTCAGAATTGTTCCAGTACAGCTTTCACATGCTGTCAGACGGGCTGCCAGTCTTCTTTCGAACCGACTCTCGGAAAGGCTTGCTGATGAGATTCGCCCGCTTCGTTCGTTCGCTTCTTGCTCTCGTTGTTGCAGCGGCGCCGTTCGCGGCGGTGCTTGCGGTTGATCCGCCGGCGAAGCCGCCTCTGAAGATCACTCCGGGGCAAGTCATCATTCCGTTTGATCGCATGCAGCGGCCATGGGGCGAACTCATCAGCCTCGATCAGCAAACGCGCACGGGAAAGTTTCGGCGAGAGAACACAGACGAGATCGTCAGCTTCACCGTCATGCCGTATGCCGAGTTGCTCCATCATGCGACGAACGGCGACTTGCAGGACTTTCGCGTCGGTGAGCGAGCCATCTTTCGCCTGCACGAGAACGACAAAGGCGAGTGGGTCTATCTGACCTACATTCAAGACGAGATGAACATGATGAATGGGCACAAAGAGTTCTTCTTTGTGGACAGCATCGACGCGAGCAAAGGTCAGATCGTTTGCACTCAAGCCAATGCCGATCAGAGCTATGTGCGCGAGAAGGGCATCGTCATCGAGACCGACAAAGACACTCGTTATTGGAAAGCCGGTGAGCCCGCGAAGTTCGAAGACATCACAGTCGGCGAGAAGCTGCGGACGAAGACGCACGGAGTCGGCAAAGGCAAAGTTCGCGTCGCATGGGAAGTGTTCCTCGACGAAGCGAGCTTGCTGAAGTTTCAAGCCGAGCAAAAGACCGTGCATGCGGCTCGCATCAAAGAGCAAGGTGCTCCCGGCTACGTCGACGAAGTGACGACGGACTCGCTCCGACTGACGCTCTTCAACGAAGGCGAAGAGCACGTGAAGCAACTCAAGGTCGACAAGTCCGTGCGAGTGGCTCCGGCAGGAGTCGACCGCAAACCATCAGCCGATCCGATCTCCGGCAAAGTGACCGCCGTAAAGATGGCCGGTCGCCAATGTCTCGTGACATTGAGCATCAACTCGCCCGCTACAAAGTTCGAAGTCACCGGCCTCGCGCGGCTTTGGGTCGATGACGCTCAATAACTTCGAATCCCGACTGCTATTGCGAATGGAATGGGACCGATAGGACGCATAGGACTGATGGGGCCAATTCAAAGTCGTGAGATCCGTTGTGCGTTTTTGTGGCTGACTTTTTCTTACATCCTCTCGGAGCTTTCTCATGCGGTTGCGACTCGGTGCGGCGGTTGTTTGTTGGGTAGCGATTCTTACATCGTCAATAGCTTGCTCAGCGCCGCCAGTGCCTGAGGGCGTTTTGTGGGAGACGGGGATTGAGTACTCGAATCCCGACGAGCAGCACTTGCAGGTCAACATTGCTCGTCCCAAAAGCGGCAATGGGCCGTTTCCGGCAGTGCTTTGCATTCATGGCGGCGGGTTTCGAGCGGGGAAGCGCGAGTCCTATGACGCGCTTTGTTTGAAGCTCGCAGAGCGCGGGTATGTCGCGGCGACGATGACTTATCGGCTCGCTCCGAAGTACCAGTTTCCGGCAGCGGTGCATGACACAAAGGCGGCCGTGCGATGGCTGCGAGCGAACGCGGCGACCTACAAGCTGAACCCGGACAAGATCGGAGTTACCGGCGGATCGGCGGGCGGGCATCTCGCTCAGTTCTTAGGAGTGACTGCCGGGGTTCAGCAGTTCGAAGGCAGCGGCGGGAATCCCGAGCAATCGAGTCGCGTGACGTGCGTCGTCAACGTTTATGGCCCGAGCGACTTCACGAAGTCGTATGGCAAAAGCGTCGATGCGCATGAGGTTTTGCCGTTGTGGCTCGGCGGCAATGTTGAGACGCATCGTGCTCGGCACATTCAGTCGAGCCCGCTGTATTGGGTCACTCCCGATGCAGCTCCGACGCTCTGCATTCATGGCACCGAAGACAAGTATGTCGCTCACGAGCAAGCGGTTTGGATCGTCGACAAGCTCAAAGCCGCGACCGTTGAAGCGGACTTGCTGACGCTCGAAGGAGCAGGGCACGGCTTCAAAGGTGCCGATGCTGAGAAAGCCGAGAAGGCGTTGTTCGAGTACTTCGACAAGAAGCTGAAGTGAGTCCTATGAGCGACGAGATCCCGCCATCACCGCCCGAGCAGAGCGATCCATTGTCGGAGTCGGCACCGGCAGCAGACCGCGCACCGCGCGAGGCAGATCTGCCGTCATTGCCGATCCCTTTGCAGTTGCGAGACGTGCCTCACGACCTGCGCCTCTACATCCCTTATGCAAACGGATGGGAGGCGCGGATCATGGACAACTCACCGCGCGAGTACTGCCACTTCAAAGATCCCGAGCAAGACTTCTTCCACTTGCTGCTGCCCGGCGAGATATATCTGCAATACGGTCATGTGAAGTTCTGCTTGAACTGTGCTTTTCGCTACACCCGAATCACGGACGACCGGCTGCATTGGCAGCGCGGTGTGCGACAAAAGGGCGAGCCGCTGTAAGGGATCGTCGAGGAACAACGTTCCGATTTTGCGTCGCGTAGGTCGGACGCTTACGTCGGACAGCAACGCAGCACGGACGTAGGCGTCCATGCTACAAGCGAATTGGCGCTCGGACCGCCGTTGTGTGAGCGGTCCTGAGTCGTGCATGACGATCGAGAGTTCTCAATCAGGATCAGCAATGGAAGCGTTAGAAGTTGGCAAGTTGGCGGCCGCTGCGGCGGGTGATGTTTTGCGGAAGTACTTTCGCAGCGGACTAGAGATTCGGGAAAAAGGCACGTGCGATCTTGTTTCCGACGCGGACATTGAAGCGGAACGAGTCATCGTCGATGTGATTCATCAGCACTTCCCGGATCACAGCATCCTTGGTGAGGAAGGCACGCAGCCGAAGTCGCTCGACGGTCCGTTGTGGGTCATTGATCCGCTCGACGGCACAACGTCGTTCGCGCACGGCATCCCTCACTTCGCGACGTCGATTGGCTTCTTTGTCGATCGTCAGCCGGTTGCGTCAGTGATCTGCAACCCGGTTCGCAACGACTGGTTCACGGCGGCAGTGGGACGCGGGTCGTACTGGAATGAGCAGCGTGTTCGCGTTTCGGACGAGCGGAAGCTCAGTCAAACGCTGATCGGGCTCGGCTTCTATTACGACAAAGACGTGCTGATGAACTCGACGCTCAATGCGATCCGCGACCTCTTCCAGTTTGAGATTCACGGCATTCGAAGAATGGGCTCAGCAGCTCTCGATCTCGCGGCGGTCGGCTGCGGCATGTACGGCGCGTTTTTCGAATACATCCTCTCCAGTTGGGACTTCGCGGGCGGCATTCTGTTTGTGCAAGAAGCCGGAGGCTGCGTCACGAACTGCAAGGGCGAGCCGATCAAACTGGAACGCAGCAGCGTGCTCGCAACGAACGGGCATCTGCATCAGAGCGTGCTCGATGTGATCTTGAAGAATCATCCGGCGGAGAACGTCGTGCTCTGAGGGACGCGAGCGGTCTCTTCAGTACGACGGACATCTTGTCCGTCGCTCCGCGTAATCGACGGACAGGATGTCCGTCGTGCTGCTCGCGCCTCAATCGGGCGGCGCGGACTTGAGGACGTTTCGCTGATGGACTCGAAAATTCGCAATCTCGGTTTGATCAGTCAGATTGGGCAGATCGGCCAACTTTGAGTTCGCGCGGCGGTCGATATCGAAGCTGCCCTCTGCCGCATTGCGCCTCGGTCATTCGGTGACAGAGCAGTTTCTCGTTCGCGGCGATCTCTTTGCGCTCATTCGGTCGACTGCGATGACTCAAGCTCGTGCATTTTCCGCTGGCCGAAAGCGAGTGCCGCCCAGTCGCACCCTCGTGAACGATGTCATTCATCTGCATCGTCAGGTGCCGACGGCGTCGCATACGCGCGAGATGAACTTGCAAGAACTGGCTGCAGCGCGGCTTTGCGTCAGCGATCGCGTTTCATGGGCAGCGGCGTTTCTGAAGGCTTACTCGCTCGTTTCGGCGCGGCATCCGAGGCTGTTGCAAACGTGGCGCAGTTGGCCGTTCGCGCATGTCTTTCAGCATGCGGCTCCCGTTGCTTCGATCGCCGTGCATCGGCGCTATCAAGACGACGACTGGCTGTTGTGGGGCAAGATTCAGCGACCGCACGAGAAGTCGCTCATCGAACTGCAAGCGGCGCTTGATCGCTTCAAGCACGGAGCCGTCGAAGAGGTGTTCCGGCAGCAATTGCAACTGGCTATGTTGCCCGCCCCTCTGAGACGCTTCGTCTGGTGGTGTAATTTGAATTTATCCGGCGAAAAACGTGTGAAGCGCACGGGCACCTTTCTGCTGACAACTCTTGCTGGCAGAGGTGCCGACAACTCGCATCCTCCGAGCTTCCTCACAAGCTCACTCAGCTATGCGCCGTTGCAATCCGACGGACGTTGCCGAGTCAGCCTGATTTACGATCATCGGCTCATGGATGGAATTTTTATTGCAGACTGCTTGGCGGAACTCGAAGAGGGACTCTTAGGGACAGTGCTCGCGGAACTTCGCGGCATCACGTCTGAGAGTGGTCAATTAGCAGCGGCTTAGGGTGTGTCGGAGAATCGTTTCTCGGATTCGTAGCATGGACGCCTACGTCCGTGCGGCGTCGCTGTCGGACGTCGGCGTCCGACCTACGCGACGCAGACCGCGAATGAGTGCTCGTTGCTATTGGCCTTTGAGTTTCGAATCTATCGCGAGCATCAAGCTCGCATGTCAGCCATAGCAGGGAAGCGCGGCTCATGACTCTTCGTTCGAGCGTTGTGAATGGTTTGATCGTCGCTGAAGGCAGCATGCGAGACTTCGCGCGCGATCCCATTGCCTGCATGACTGAGCTGCGTGATCAGTTTGGAAATCTCGTCGCGCTCAACGAGGGCGGGCAGCAAGTCGTCTTTGCTTTCGGCTCTGAGTTCAATCGCGAGTTGCTCAGTCAAGCAGACCTCTTTCATTCACGGTTCTTTGCGGCACGCGGTCCGAAGAACTCGTCGCTGCGTCGGCTGACAAGCGGCTTGCTGAGCATGAATGGTCCCGAGCACATGCAGCAGCGGCGCGTTGTGAAGAGCGCCTTCAGCAAGCATGCCATCACCGGCTATCGCGATGTGGTGACGCAGCTCACCGATGACATCTTGTCAGATTGGAAGATCGGGCAAGTGCGCGATCTCTCTGCGGAGATGACGCGACTGATGCTGCGCGTCACAAGCTCAATCCTCTTCGGGATGAAGCGCCCGGAACTCGCGTTTGATCTCGGCGAGATGATTCACAAGTGGGTGCAACTCAATCACGAAATCGGGCCGTCCGTCTTCTTGTCTCAGGACGATTCCTTCAGTCGCTATGAAGAGTTGCTCGGGTTCTCGAAGCAGGTTGAGTCGCATGTGAAGCAACTCTTGTCCGAGCGTCGACAAGAAGCAGCATCCGAGAACGACATGCTGTCGCTCTTGATTCAAGCGCACGTCGGCGGAGAGGGCATCAGCGAAGATCAGTTGATCGGTCAGACGGCTTTGCTGTTTGCGGCCGCGCATATGACGACGGCTCATTCGCTGCTTTGGACGTTGCTGTTGATCGCTCAGCATCCCGAGATCGCTGATCAACTCGATGCGGAATTGGAGACGCTCACGGAGCTACCTGAAGACGGCAGCTTGCTCGCATCGCCATTGCTGCTTGATCGAGTGATTCGCGAAAGCATGCGAATCTTGCCGGCATCGGCGTACTCGCAACGCATTGCTCAAGAGGATGTGAAACTCGGCGACGCGCTGCTGCCGAAAGGCTCGATCGTGATCTTCAGCCAGTTCATGACGCATCGGCTCGAAGCGGTCTTTACGGAGTCGTCGCGCTTTCAGCCCGATCGCTGGCTCTCAATCAAGCCGTCGCCTTACGAGTATCTGCCATTCGGAGGCGGCCCGCGTTTGTGTCTCGGCTCAACGCTCGCGATCTCCATCATGCGTTCGGTGTTGCCCGCGATTTGGCGTCGCTTCCGTTTGAGCGCCATTTCCAATTCAGAGATCAACGCATTGGTGATCTCAACGATGCTCGGTCCGACAACGACCGTCCCGATGCTGCTGAATGCTCCGGGAACGATGACCGCGACCGCGAACCTGAGAGGCAATTTGCCGCAGCTCGTGAGCTTCCCGAACCAGGCACAGACGATTCGACGTGCTGCTTAAGGCGGATCGACAGACATCGTGCGCTGCGAAATCAGGATGGGTTGTCGCGCGGGAATGACAGCAATTGCTGCTCGTCTTCGCGCCGCAAATTGCCGCTCAGGCTGAGACGCAGAGAAACCTTAAGAGTCCTTAAGCCTTCATCACGATGGCACGAGAATTGGCTTCGGCCAGTCGATCAACGTGTGCCCCGAATACGCGTTGCAAAGGGCAAATTTCTGAGTTCCGGTGAGTAACCGATCGCGAAGTGCACCGCACAGTGCGTCGCCTTTGCTCCCGCGAGTTCGTCGATCGCGATGACTCATCGAGGTCTTTCGTGATGCCTTGCGGCAGGTGCATTGGCTCGACCCGAATTCAGAACACAACGAATCCACTTTTCTGTTTGTTGGCTGAGAACGACGTCTCCACCGTCTACTCAGTCGACGCTTGAGGTGGCACGGCAGCGGCAGTGAGTGGCCAATGCTGTGACTCGGGCGCCCTCTCCTTCTTCATTGGAGGAGAGGGTGACTCGGGTAATTGCTCCGATCGCCTGATGGCGAGTCGTTGAAGCAATTCTTCGTGTTACCGGTCGCATCGCTGAGGCAGTCGCTTTGTGGCTGTCGCGATCGTTACATCGAGCGTGCTCGTGTATTTTGAAATGCACATGCTGCACGGGATCGAGGCCGCTTGAAACTCTCTCGCTTGAGTGCTTCTGAATCGCGTCGAAGCTTCGTGATCTCGCAACGACGAGCGGCATGCAGGCGGGTTCTTCTCCGGTCTCCGGCGTTTGTGTAGGGTCCGCCGCTCAAGACTCAGCCGGATTGGGCGAGTTCTTGCCGAGCAGCCCAATTCTCGGTTGCCGTTCCTCTCGCAGGTTCTGCGCGTGCCTTCGTCTTCTCTCTTTGTGATCGCTTCTGATGACTGACTTTTCTCAATACGCAAACTCATGGGCGGATCGGGCTCGCGCGGCGGCTCGGTTGTTGGCGGTTGCTACGGGCGAGCAAAAAAACGCATGGCTGCGACGCTCGGCGGAGTTGTTACGCACTCAGACGGCAAGCATCCTCGCGGCCAATGCGCAGGACGTTGCTGAGGCTCGAGCGAATGGCATGGCGCCAACTCAGATTGATCGGCTCAAGCTTGATGCCGGACGAGTGGAAGCGATCGCTAAGGCACTCGAACAAGTGGCGATGCTGCCTGATCCCGTCGGGGAAGTGTTTGAAAGCAACGTGCGACCGAATGGGTTGCTCGTCACGAAAGTTCGAGCACCGCTCGGCGTTGTGTTCTTCATCTATGAGTCGCGCCCGAACGTCACTCCCGATGCCGCATCGCTCTGCGTGAAGAGCGGTAATGCCGTCATCCTGCGCGGCGGGAAAGAAGCCTTTCACAGCAATCACGCGCTGCATCGGCTGCTCGTTCAAGCACTCGGCGAAACGGGCTTGCCGGTCGATGCCGTGCAGCTTGTCGACACGACGGATCGAGAAGCCGTCGGCGCGTTCCTCAAGCTGCGCGAGAAGATCGACGTCACGATTCCGCGCGGCGGAAAGTCGTTGATCGAGCGGGTTGCGGCAGAGGCCACAATGCCCGTCATCAAGCACTTCGACGGCATCTGTCACATCTATGTCGATCCGACGGCGGATCTCGATCAAGCCGTGCCCATCATCATCAACAGCAAGTGTCAGCGTCCGAGCGTCTGCAATGCGGCCGAGTCATTGCTCGTGCATCGCGACCTTGCGGCGACGTTCTTGCCGCGCGTCGGCGAAGCATTGCGAGCAGCCGGAACGGAACTGCGGTGCTGTGCTCGCTCATTGGAGTTGATCCCCTTCGGCATGGCCGCGACCGAGCAAGATTTCCGCACTGAGTTCTCCGCATTGGTGATGGCGGTGAAGGTCGTCGATTCGCTCGACGCCGCGATCGTGCATATCAACGAGCACGGTTCGCATCACACCGACGCGATTCTCACGACCCATCTGCCGAGTGCTCGGCGCTTTGCTGCGGAAGTGGATTCAGCGGCAGTGCATATCAACGCGAGCACCCGCTTCAACGACGGCGGTGAATACGGGCTCGGAGCGGAAATCGGGATCAGCACCGACAAGTTTCACGCTCGCGGCCCATGCGGTCTGAAGGAACTCACGACCTACAAATACGTCGTGCATGGCAGCGGTCAGATTCGCGGATAGAGGCCGGTTTGAGTCTTCGTAGCATGGACTTCCAGTCCGTGCCGCATTGCCGGATGCCGCACTTCCGGAGTCGAAAGGACGCTTGCTTTTCAAGACGAAGCACGGACTGGACGTCCATGCTACGCAGCCCGCAGTGCTCATGCTGTTGTTCGCAAAGTCGTGTCTGCTCAACGACTTACGCACGTCGCTACCGAGTGATTTCGTCGAGACTGAGCCGCCGCATGCTGGCAGACTTTTCCGAAGATGCCGGTTTCTCGGGTCGGAAAGACTCATGCGCCTTTGTCGCTATTGCCGATTATTCCGGCAGACACATTGGCCCCAGCGAAAACGGGATGTCACTGGGACCATCGGAGCTCGGCCATCCGACTACTCAGCCCGCAAATCGAAATAGGTACGGAGACCATGAAACTGCACCCACTTTTCAAAGCGACGATTGTTGGGCTCGTAGCCACCAGCGTTCTGATGCAACCGATGACGGTCCGCGCTGAACTCCCGCAGGCTGCAAAGCCCGGTGCTTCAGCGAAGTCTCTCACGAAGCCGACTTCCGCAATCCTTGATGTGCAACTCACAAAGGACGGAACGCTTTCGGGAGAAGTCTTCAACGCGAAGAAAGAGCCCGTGAAGAATGCGACGATCTCAGTGCGTCAGGGACGCAATGAAGTCGCTCAAGCACGCTCGGGCGAAGACGGCTCATTCAAAGTGACGGGACTCAAGCCGGGCGTTTATCACGTTGTGGCCGGAACCGGTCAGGGGCTCTATCGCGTTTGGACGAACAACGGTGCTCCGCCTAAGTCACTGGCCGGGGTCAAGATTGTTTCGGACCGCAGCGTGATTCGCGCTCAAAGCCCGAACGACAACAACGGCGACGGCCGCATCCTCTACGACCAGAATGGCACGGCTTACGGTCAAGTGCGGATCGTTGATGAAGGCGGACTGGTGCCAGTTGGCACCGGCGGCCCGGTGGGAGTCGCAGGCGGCGGTTCGTTCCTCAGCGGCGTCGGAGTCTTCGACGTGCTGACAGTCGGAGTCGGCGTCGCAGCGATCACTGTCGGTGCGATTGCGATCGACAAAGCGAACGACGCGAAAGACAAAGTCGACTCGCTCTCGGCATCGCCTTAGATCGAGCCTGCTGCGAACAAGTTTTGGATTAACGCTCCGCATCGAGCACAACGATGCCGTCTCGCACTGACGCATCAATGACACTCCTGAACCGCAGCCGATCCTCGATCGACTGCGGTTTTTTCGGTCTCAGCATTGCTGCTCGCGCGGCGTCTCATCACTTTCCCGCTCTCGTTCGCAACCTCGGACGCGAACCCCTTTCGTACAGATCGCAGGAGTCTTTGCTATGCCAATCTTCAACGACAATTCGCTGTCTATTGGTCGTACCCCGCTCGTTCGTCTGAATCACATTCCGAAGGGCACAGGAGCGACGGTTCTCGCAAAGATCGAAGGCCGCAATCCGGCTTACAGCGTTAAGTGTCGACTCGGCGCAGCGATGATTTGGGCGGCAGAGAAAGACGGGAAGATCGTCCCCGGCACACACATCGTTGAACCGACGAGCGGCAATACCGGCATCGCACTGGCGTTCGTCTGTGCCGCGCGCGGCTACAAGCTGACGCTCACAATGCCCGAAACGATGTCGCTTGAACGTCGCATGATGTTGAAAGCCTTCGGGGCGCAACTGGAGCTGACTCCCGGCGATCAAGGCATGAAGGGAGCGATCGCAAAGGCGGAAGAGCTTGCCGCTCAGCCGCATTGGTTCATGCCGCAGCAGTTCAAGAACCCGGCGAATCCCGAGATTCACTTCCGCACGACCGGTCCCGAAATCTTCGAGGACACTGGGGGTAAGATTGATTACTTCGTCGCGGGAGTCGGAACCGGCGGCACGATTACGGGAGTCTCACGCTTCCTGAAACGAGAAAAGGGACTCGGCGTCAAAGCCGTTGCTGTTGAGCCGACAGAGAGCCCCGTGCTTTCGGGCGGTGCTCCGGGCAAGCACAAGATTCAAGGCATCGGTGCCGGCTTTATCCCGGACGTTGTCGAACGCGCGCTGCTCGATGAAGTCGTCACTGTCAGCAGCGAAGAAGCCTTCGAAATGGCTCCGCGATTGGCGAAGGAAGAAGGCATTATCTCCGGCATCAGTTCCGGAGCCGCCGTTGCCGCCGCCATGAAGATCGCGAAACGCCCCGAAGCAGCGGGCAAGACGATCGTCGTGATCCTGCCGGACTCCGGCGAGCGGTATCTCTCAACGTCGCTGTTTGATTACGCGAAGCAGTAGCGATTGATAGTCGCCTTTCGCTCCGAGGCTGTGATCTTTTCGCCCCCGGCCTTGTG
>CAZNMS010000069.1:0-25294 GCA_964573505.1 uncultured Planctomycetaceae bacterium
ATCAGGTAATTGCGGCTCGACGTCCTTCATGCCGGAGCTATCGCAGATTCTTCATTCAGCTGCGATATCAGCGGCTACGTCTCGAAGCGAGTGACGACGGAGTGCTGCCGCTCGTCATGTCAGAGGCTCGCTTGCCGCCATTCTTCGGCTTCCTTTTGACAGGCGACGACGGCGTTGCGGGCGAACTCGACGAGCGCTTCCTCTTGCCCTTTGACGCAGAGGCGGTCGAGGTCTTCTCGCTTCAGTGGTTCACCAAAAACGATGCGCACCTGACGGGGCAGAAAACGCAAAGCTCCGCGCGGCATTGCTTCGTGAGCCCCTGCGATGCCGACGGGATAGACGGGCAAGTTCACTCGGCGAATCAAGGTCACAAAGCCCGGCTTAAAGTCGCCGACTTCGCCGTCAACGCAGCGCGTGCCTTCGGGAAAGATGCCGACCAAAAAGCCGTGCTCCATCCGTCGCAGTGCTTCGCGAATTGACGCCGTGCTCGCAGCGTCGCGGTTGATCGGCATGACATAGGTCTGCCTCAGAGCCCATCCAATAAATGGAATCGGGAACAACGTATCTCGCGCGAGGTAGCTGACGGGACGCTGTAGCGGCAGGCCGACCAACATCGGGTCGAGAAAGCTTTGATGGTTCACAAGCACGAGCCCGCCGCCGGATCTCGGCACGTTCTTGAGACCCCGACACTGGTAGCGCAGCCACAACAAGAACACCAATCGCAGCGTGAACTGGATCGTCAGCCACACAACATTGCGGCAAGTCGGATGAGGCAGTGGCGAAGGAGCTGATTCGGGCATGTGAAGCGATGCGGGTCAGGAAAGAAATTCGGGGTGCTGAGAGATGCAGTCTCAGTTCGCTCGCGAGTCATCGAGCGACGTGCCTGAGAACTTAAGCCAGTCGGACGTGATTGACATCCCGCTGCGCGAACGGCTCTGCGACTGCTGAATCGCATTGGCGATCAACGTCGCGCGGGGCTGAGCTGGCGCGATGAAAACTTCGCCCCCGGCCTTGTGCCGGGGGCTTGACGGCCTTTGCGCAAGTTCGAATCAGTTCGAATTCGACTTGCGCAAGGGCCGTTAAAGCCCCGCGACCCAGAGGGTGCCCCGACTCGGGGGCGAAGTTTTCATCAGACCTTGGCTGAGCTGCGGCTAATGGATTGCTGAGGTGAGCTCTCCGCCGACCCCGGGTCAGTGGAAGCAGCGACGCAGCACGGACGTGGGCGTCCATGCTACGAACTCGCGAAGTGGATCGTTCGAGTCACAGCGTCGTCAGCAAACAGGAACTGCTTCACAAGAACTCTGACTTCGAGATCCTTAGCCACTCAGTCGTTGCTTCCACTGACGCGGGGTCAGTGGAGAGCGTGACGCTCGCAATTCGATGCGGAGTATGCCCGGCAGGCGCGGTCCTGATCGCTCTCGTCGAGGCGGTTCAGTTTCACTGAGCGGTAGGACTCACCATCTTTGCTCGTGAGTTGGACGGGACTCCGAATCGCACTTGTTTCAATCGCTCGATTGGCCGATTCAAGACGACATGAAGAAGAATCTCAAAGTCAGCATCATCGGCGGCAAAGCCTCGGGGAAGACGTGCTTCCTCTTGGGGATGTATGCGGTCATGCGCCGCGGCATGAACAACTTCTTCCTGCATTGCGCTGACTCGAACGATGACGAGCGGCTCATGAAAACATGGTCGCTGCTGACTCGCACCGGCGATCGCAAGTGGCCCGCGCCGACGACCGAGGATTTGGCGCACTACCACTTCACCTTCAAGAGCGGGCTGACTCGCACGTTGGCCGAGTTCGAGTGGATCGACTACCGCGGTTCGTTAATGCACGAGACGAACGATGCTTCGGCGCAGCTCGCGGCTGAGTTCAAGCAGTCCGACTGCATCTTCTTTTGCGTTGACGGCAACGAGCTCAAATCGCCCGTCGGCGATCGCCTGTTCGAGGTCGACAATACGCTCTGCATCTCGCGAGCAAAGGTGCTGCTCGACGGACTTCAGCGCCGAGTGCCGATCGTTGTGATCGTGACGAAGCACGACATCTGCAACAGCCGGATGAAGAACGATTTGATGAAGGATGTCGAACTCTTGTTCGACGCATGGCTCGCAAAAGGCGAAGGATGGGACGTCATGATCTGCCCAGTCACACTGGGAGTGGATCTCTCTGACGAGATGCAAGACGCGCCGATCAATCCTCGCTCGATGCACTTGCCGCTGATCTACGCGATCTTCTCGATGCAGGTCGAATCGCTGATGGCGATTGAACGAGACGTGAAGCGACTGCGTGACGCACGCGGCGCCTGCGAGCAACGCATCAGCACGCTGGCCTCGAACTTCATTTCCGAGATGCTCAACCGCCAGCAAATCGAAGAAGCCGCCCGCGAGTCGGGTTACCTCGCGCAGCAAATTGTGCGGCAAGAGCGCGAGCTAAAGCGGCTCAAGCAAGAGCTCATTCAGCTCGGGCAAGAATTGGGCAAAGCGACGATGTACTCGAACGGCGAACGAGTCACGGTCGCGGGCAAGTAGCGCTGCGAGGTTCTCGCGCATCATCTCTGCCGTTGAGTGCCCAAAACGTTGCGACGACGAATTTCGTCGTAGCCGAATTCGTCAGAATTCGGAGTCTTTGCGCGAGCGTCTGAAGTCTGACGACTTCAGCTACGGGCGGTCGGAAACATCGCGGCCGTTGCTCGCGAGACATTTCAAATCAGCTCGAACATTCGTCTCGATTAGCCGGACGAATCGGGTCGATAAGAGATAACCCAATTCAAGTTCTTAGGCGGGCCTGCGCGCGGAGTGAGCCGAAGTCGGTGCGGATTGCTCCTCAGAATTTGCCGCTCTCCCATTGAGGACTCACGGATATGTCTCAGCGCTCGGCAGTGCTCGAACCCAAAGTTGAAACGGACTCCGCCTTAGTCGACCGCTCGTCGGCAAAGGCGTCGCAGAAGTCGTTCTTCAGTCGGCTGACTCCTCAAGAGTGGCGTCGTCGCGCTCTGCACATGCTGCCGGGGTTCCTGCCGTTGATCTTGTGGGGCATCTATCACCGCGACCCGCTTTCATGGGACTGCCGCGCGTATCTCGGACTGATCATCGTCGGCATCGGAGTCAGCACCGCGATCAACTATCGACGGATCGCTCGACGCGGCGAAGTGGCGAACTCGGCGTGTATTCTCGGTTACACCATTCCCGTCTTCTCGTTGTTGTTCTTGATCCCGGCGAAGGCAGAACTCGGACTCTGCGTGCTTGCGATTCTGGCAATGGGCGACGGATCAGCGACGCTCGGCGGCATGCTGTTGCGAGGCCCCCGTCTTCCATGGAACGCCGGCAAGAGTTGGGCGGGACTCATCTGCTTCGTGCTCGTCGGAGCGCCTTACTCGGCGATGATCTATTGGGGAGAAGCTCATAACCCCGGCGTGCCTTATCTGACGTCGCTGGGACTCGCACTGTTTGCGACGACCGTTGCTGCGATCTGCGAGTCACTCGATTCGAAGATCGACGACAACATTCGAGTCGGTGCCGCAGCTTCGATCGCGCTGCTGATCGGTCAGTCGGTCGTTGGCTGGTAGAGCAAGCAGCTTCGCTGTGCCGGCGGTCTTGCCGTAGCTTGACTCTCCCAGTCGACCAGCAGGTTCGAGGAACGCTCGACTCAGAGAGGTTGTGAGTGAATCGCCACTTGGGCTTGTCCCAGTTGGTTTAGCGGCTTCTGCGCTACTCGGTTTTCCGTGTCTTCGAAGTAGCGCAAAAGCCGTTGAACCCCCGACGCAAGGTCGGGGGCGTTTAAATTACAGCCTCGGAGAGCCGCACTACGGCTTCGTTGCGTTCCTCTGACTGCGTCATGAAAGTCGCAGGAAACCGTGCGAAGGCTTCAGCACTGTCGGCACGGCATCTCACTGACTCTGCTTGATCGACCTCTGCATGCAACTCCCTGACTTCACTCCGTTTGAATGGTGCCTCGTTGCGTTCTCTGCATTCTGTTCCGGAGTAGGCAAAGCGGGGCTCGCCGGTTTCGGGATGCTCGGAGTTGTCGGAATGGCAATGGCGATTCCCGGACGTGACTCGACCGGCATCGTGCTCCCGTTGCTGATCGTCGCCGACATCTTCGCGGCGAGTTCCTTTCGCTCGCACATTGATTGGCCGTTGATTCGCCGGCTCGGGGCTCCGATCGCTTGCGGAGTGGTTGCCGGAACCGTGCTGCTCGATCACATCCCGAACGCGCTCTTTCGACCGATTCTCGGGACGATCATCCTTGTGCTTGTTGTTACACACTGGATTCGGCAATGGCGTTCGGGCGGAGACGCGACGATGCCGCATCACGCGGCGCTCGCATGGGGAATGGGGTTGCTCGTCGGCATCACGACGATGCTGGCAAACGCAGCGGGACCGATCGCAACGGTCTACTTATTGGCGCTCGGTCTCGGCAAAGAGCAGCTCGTTCACACGATGGCATGGCTGTTCTTGTTCGTGAACCTCTTCAAGGTGCCCTTCATGGTCTACCTGAAGTTGATCAACGTCGGCTCGCTGAGCCTCAACGCCGCGCTCGTGCCGGCGCTGCTCTGCGGCATGCTGACCGGAGCATGGGCGGTCAAGCGGCTGTCGCGCAAGAAGTTTGAGATCGTCGTGCTCACGCTCGCGTTTTTGTCAGCCATCAAACTGCTCGTGCCGTGAGAGGCGATGGGGCGCGGGACTGACGCTACGGGAACCGATCGTCGCCTTTCGCTCTGCGAAAGGGATCTCCTCTCGGGGCATTTGCTCTGCAAAAGCTGCCTTTCGCGGAGCGAAAGGCGACTATCAAACGCGACCGAATTGCTCGTCTCAGCGCCGCAGACGAATCTCAAACATCGTTCGCTCGCCACTGCGATACCACTTCACCGCGCCGCCTTGATCGTCGATCGCTTGCTTCACGATCGAGAGTCCTAAGCCGACTCCTTCCGACTTCGATGTGACGAAGGGCTCGAACAAATTTTCGCGCACTGACTCGGGCGGGCCCGAACCCGAGTCGCTCACGGTCACAATGAGGTCGTCGTTGTCGATGACGCATTGCAGCGTGACTTCTCCGCCCGGTCCTGCCGCTTCTGCGCCGTTGAGCACGAGATTGAGCAGCGCGGTTCTCAGTCCGTCGACATCCTTTGTCGGATAGCTCTCGGCTGACTCATCAAGCGGCAATGTCGTCAACGCCACTCGCCCGTGCTGACAAGCAGGGCCGACGAGTCGCAGCACATCTTTAACGACCGCGCCGACGGTGCCGGCTGCTTGCGGTTCCTCGCGCTGCCGACTGAGTGAGAGCAAGCGTTTGACGTGCTCCTCGGTCAGAGACAACTGCTGTAATGCAACTGACAGGCTGTCGTCAGGCGTTGAAGAATGGCTCATGCCGCAGCGGCGTTGATGCAACTGCACGGCGAGTCGCGCTCCGGTCACGCAATTGCGAAGCTGATGCGCGAGTCCTCCAGCAAGCTGCGAGAGCACGCGCACTCGCTCCGTCCGGCGGATCGTTTGCTGCAACGCTTCGAGTTGCTCGGACAACCGATTCGCGGTGCTGACGAGATCATCAAGCTCATCGCGCGGCGCCGCTGATGGCACCGACGTGAAGCGACCGTTCGCGAGGTCAGACATCAGTTGCTCAACGAGTCGCACGCGGCGCGAGATGCGATCTGCGATCCATGCAGAGAGCCCGACCATCAACACAATCGTCGCCGCACCGACGACGATCGGCGGCCAAACGGCTTGCCAATAAGCCTCGCGCCATCGTGCTTCGGGATAGAGCACGATCAACGTTTTGACGGACGACGAGCCCGCTGCTTTCGCGCGGCTCGCCAAATAAGTGGTGTCGCCGATCACAACCGTCGGCACTTGCGCGAGTCGCGTGTCGCGCGTCAGCACGGGAGCCGACGCGACTTGCTCGACTCCTTTCGGCAGCTCACGAAACGTCGACACAACGAGCTTCCCGGACGCATTGAGTGCTGCGAACTCTGCTCCCGAAAGCCCGCGCATCTTCACGAGAATCGTCTCGGTGTAATTGAGGCTCGTCTGCTCAATCGTCGCGAGCACTCCACTGAGTTGCCCGACGATCTCTCGCTCAGCACGTCGCGCCGCAAGCCATGAAGCAACGATCGCCATGCTCGTGACAGCCGCAATCAGCAGCAGAGCAAACGGCAGCAGAATCTGAAGTCGAATGGGACGACGCACGTTGCAATCGCTTTCACATGAAACAGCCGGAGCGAGCGAGGTACTGGCCAGTTAAAACGACTGGAAGGCGGGGACGATCCATCATTCGAAGCAGTTTTTGATGTCCGAAGGACGTTGTGTGGGATGAAAACGAGACTGCGAGATCTCTCGTGACTGCAGATTCAACTCCTGAAAGTGAACGTCGTCCCGAGCCTCAGCGGAATGAGGTTCTTAAGCAAGGTACGCGAACGCCGTCGCCAATCGGTGCCAAGAATGCGTCAAAGGCGGATCGGCTCCGACTGAGTTCCGAACTCACACAGAATCGCAACACGAACCAATCAACTCACTTCAACGCCTTCAGAATCCGCTGCTCGCGCTCCGCTCGCTTCTTATCGCCGAGCTTCTCGTAAGCCCGAGCCAGCATCTCATGCACGGCGACGTCTTTAACGTCGATCTGCACAGCCTCGGTCGCCCAGCGTCGTGCGGTCGCCCAGTCCTCAGCTTCGAGAGCCATTGAAGCGAGCTTCTTGCGGACCGTCGGATCGTCGCCATCGAGCTTCGCCATTGATTCGAGCAGCGCCTTCAACTTGTCGTCTTGCTTGAGCTTCACGTAAGCCGCGACGAGCCCCTTCGACCACTCGTCAGTCTCGGTGAAATGAAACTTACCCCCTCCGAACTTCTCGCGACCGAGTTCAAAGAGATGCGAGGCGTCTTCAAAGCGGCCTTCTTGCAAGCACAGTTTGCCGAGCAGTCCTAAGACGCGCGGATGCGGCTTCCCATCGTCAAAGACAGCTTCGAGCAGTGAGGTCGCCGTCTTCGTGTCTTTGCCGAGTAATTCCAATTCCGCGAGCACGACCGCTGCCAGTGGCTCTTTCGGATTGAGGTTCGCCGCCTTTTCGGCCATGTCGCGAGCGTCCTCGCGGCGATTCGCTTTGAGCAACCCATCCGCGTAGGCCGCGACCTTAGCTGCGTCATTCATTGCAGCTTCGAAGTCCTTCTCAAGCTCTGACAGCGTCCGATCGCGCGTCGGCTTGATGCCCGACATCGCCGCGACTTGCTGCGTCACGAACTCGACATACTGCTGATGAAACTCATCAGCAGGCAGCTTGAAGACTTCTTTGATCGCATCGTTCGTTGCGAGGTTGCGGCGGTACGCATCGAGCAATTTCGCGATCGACTCGGCTCCGTGCTTCTCGATCATGAACTGCGCGTAGAGTCGACTTTGACAGTAAGCGAACTGCCAATTCTCCGGCGTTTCGGGCCGCGCGAAGATGTGATTGAGTTCGTCGAGCTTCCACAACTTTCCTTGCGGCACTCGTTCGAGCAGCAAGCGATTCCAAACGGCGGTGCGCTCGAGTCCTTCGCTCGTCACCGCGAGGGCCTCTGTGAACCAGTGCGGGATGTTGAAGCCCGTTTGTTGCAGAGTGACGATGTGAACGAACTCGTGCTTGAGCACTCGCGCCCAATTGAAGGGCTTCTTGACCGCCGTCGGCGACGCGAGCGCCACCATCATGCCGGTCGACGCTCCAATCGTTTGAATCCATGGCAAGCCGACCATTCGCGCGCTGAACCATTCATGAGCCGAGAGCCCCTTCGCGTCGTGATAGATCTCGAACGTCGTGCGCGTCGGCGGTTCGTAGCCGTAGAGCTTCGTCAGTTCCGCGTAGCACTCTTCGAGATACTCGGCCATGTACTCCGCGAGGATGCCGTCGGCCTTCGAGTCGACGCGGATCACGAAATGGTCCGTCGTGATGACCTCGTAGCTATTCAGCACGCCGAGCACCTTCCGCATGTTGCTGACACGCACGTGATACGGGTCTGCTTTGAACGCCGCATCGAGCGTCTCTTTCGCTTTATCCGTGCGGCCCGTCTGCATGTAGAGCATGCCCAATGCCGTCTTCGCTTCGGGCAGTTGCGGCATGAGTGCGATCGCTCGCTGATAGGACTTCTCGGCGATCGCGAACTTGCGGCGGGCAGCAAGTTGATCCGCGAACGTGACGAGAAAGTGCCCCGGTCGCGGATTGCGTTTGCCGAGATCGAGTAAGAGTTGTTCTAGTCGACTCGGCTTTTCGAGTTTCACCGACGCGACGTCATCGAGCTTGTCGAGCAGGTCACTCAAGCGTTGATCGGCGGCAGTTGCTTGATCGGGGCCGGCGATCTTTGAGTCGATTAAGTAGTAGCAAGCAGCCAGTCGCGCGAGCGTACCTTGATCCTTCGCGTTGATCTCAACGGCCTCATTGATCGTCGCGAGCGCGTCGCTCACCGCGCCATTCATGAGTTGCAGATCAGCCTTCAATTGCAGTGCGAGCACCGACATCGGCCGCGCTTCGAGAGCCTGCTCCGAGTACTTCTCGGCCTTCGCCAATTCATGCCGATCGACCGCCGCCCAACCGAGCGCCGTCAGCACTTCGACCGACTGCGGATTGATGCTAAGTGCCTTATTCAGATCAGGCAGACCCTGCGCTCGGTTGTACTTCTCCAACAACAACGAGCCCGACATGTAATGCGCCTGCCATGCATGCTCATCCGCCTTGAGTGCATCGGGGCAAAGAGTGTTGATGAGGAACGTGAAGATGTCCGCAACCCCGTGCCAGCGCGCATAAACCGCAGAGCCTTCGCCGACGAGCAGCAAGCTCTCGGCGTCTTCCGGTTGCTTCTTGTTGTAGTACCGCACGAGCCAACGAAACGCGTCTGCCGCTTCTTTGATCTGCCCGCGCTCAACGAGACAACGAGCCTTCAGCAATCGCGCGGCGAGATGCTCGGTCTCTGACTCGATGACTTGATCAGCGACCTTCTCGGCCTCTTCAAACTTGCCGCGTTCAAACGCCATCTCTGCGCGGCGAACACTGACATCAAAGGCCTTCGGATGAGCCTTCAGAAACTCATCAAGTTGCACGATCGCCGCAGCATCATCGCCATTTGCTTCGAGAGCGCGGCTGAGTCCCATGATCGCCGCCGCATTCTTCACATCCGCTTTGAGAACGGCTTCGTAAGCCTCAGCCGCTTCGTCATAGCGCCCGTGCTGCAAATGCTGCCGAGCAATCTCGATCGGACTGCTCACCTTCGCCGCCGGCTTCTCGGCCTTCTGCGGTATCTCGTCTTGAGCAAGCAAATCCCCCGTCATCGCGCCACAACTGCCGAGCAACCCGGCAAGTAACCCAATGACAAAGCAAATACGCAGCAACCGCGCTCCGGCATCAAACGACATCTCGAAATCTCCTCGCGCTCACCACTCCCGTCGCGCACCCAAATTCCGAACGACGCTCTCGAACGCAGCCATCCTACGCGACGCCATTCAACAAAACGCATCACCCACGCGAACGCATTTGAAGACACACTTTGGCGGAGCGAATGGCGACCACAAGACATGCAGCGGCCTCACGATCTTCCGACTCAAATGGCCGATCGAGACTAAGGCTCGCCCCGAACCAACAGTCTTTCCAACTTTCGCCCAATATGCGAAATTATCCATATCAATAAAAAAGCCCGAGGCACAACCTCGCTACGACATCCTTAAGAGGAAAGTCGCAGCGAGGAATGGCTCGGGCAATAAGCAATCAAAAGTTGGTACTACGGCTTTAAGTCAATCTCAAAGAAGTTCTTTCCGCCCTTCTCGACAGTATTTGTAAGGCCGGACGACTTCGCATCATTATACTTCGCCGGAACAGCAGCGTTAGCTTTCTCAATGGCCTGCAATTCGCCCGGAGTATTAGACACGATGTTGGCCGGAAGAGGCGCTGACACCGTGACAGTGTGAGACCCTTCAATCGCGCCATCATTTGTGTTGTACGTCGTCAGTGAGAATTCACCCTTCGCATCAGTTTTGCCAGTCGCCGGACGACCCTTTGCCGGTACGAACTGCACAGTCGCGTCAGCCACCGGAGTTCCATTGAGCTTGATGATGCCTCCGGCCTTATGCACCGCCGGACGATCAGGAGCGCCTCCCCCGCAACCAGAAACGATCGAGGCACCGAAAATCGTCAAGACTAACACGCCAATTCGAAAAAACATAAACTGAGATCCTCCACGAGATCATTAAATACGCAACCAACTGCGACTCACAACATCCGTTACTCAGAAGGCAACTGGGCGTTCTCGGATCCATTGATCGAGGCGAGATCCCGATAGGTTTGCAGGTCGATGTTTTCGCTGATGAACTTCACCGATCCATCGGCCATCGTGAAGTGTCCGCCGCCAACGTGCGCACTCGCAAACGAGTAGTTATTCGGCCAATCGCCGGCCGTGATTGACGTGTTTAACGCGTAGTAATTCAACGGAACCGCACACGTCGCAGTCGTCCCATTAAACCAGTACCACCAATTGTGAGAGCATCGCGCTGGAAGTGCCTCGCCAATTGCGAACGTGTTTGAAGTGCCGTCGGTGATGTCGCGATGCCGAGTCATGTAGGCGACACTGTTTCCCCCATTGCGACAATTAATGCCATTGCCGTTATCAAGCCCGTTGTTGTTGGTCGACTTTGCGCATGTGGCGCAGGTGTATGTGAAAGTGCCCCATCCCCAATTATTGCCAGCAACCATCTTGTAATTGGTGACGCCGAAGGTGCCGTTGATTGCTGTGCCGCCAGTAGCGGTATAGGCCCCGACATTTGCACGACCATTGAGTACGCCGCTGCTATTTCCCGGATCGGATGGGCACAGATAGGCCGTAATCGATTTCATTGCAGCTCGCCCGTTAGCATCCACCGTCAGCGCCGATCCGCTATCCATTGTTTCGTAAAGTCCAGCCTGATCGACAAATGGCAAAACTTGAGTCATCCAACTGACGCCGGTGTTCCTCTGGTCGTAGATATTGTTTCCGCCAAAGTTACACGGAAACGCACCGTCGTTGCTTTCGTAATTATTAATCGCAAGGCCGAGCTGTTTGAGATTGTTTTTGCACTGCGACCGCCGCGCAGATTCTCTCGCTTGCTGTACCGCAGGCAGCAAGAGTGCGACAAGCACTGCAATGATTGCAATTACTACAAGAAGTTCGATGAGTGTGAATGCACGCCGAGAACTCTTTTGACGAAGCATGGTGGGAACCCTTCCTGATGAAACCACAGTTTAACTACGCCCGGCATTGATCGAGGCTATTGGCGGTCACCATCCTCGATCAGGCTTTTCCTATCCGAACTTCGGCACCTCCGCTATGCCCGCTTGCTCTTGTCACGCGAAAGCGGGTTCGGGCTCTTTTCGTGGAGTTTCTGCGGAGCCCCGCAGAGCTCGCGGCCTGACAGCACGGCGAGAATGCACTTGTTTGTTGGGCAATTCTGCATATGTATTTCATTCGCGACCCGGTCAGTCAGTGCAGGCCGAAGTAGTCGCGCACGAATTCTTTGCGGTCGCCTTCGTACCGGATGAGTTCGACGAGCGAATACAGCTTGCGCTGATCGCGCTGCTTCTTCTCGTCGAGTTGATCTTGGTCGGCGAGTTGCTCGGGGAGCTCTCCGATCAACTCGATCGTTCCTTCTTCGACGTCGCCAGTGATGACTCCGTAACGCTCCAACATGGAGAGAGCGGTTTCGAGACCGAAGTCGTGCTTACTGCCAGTGGGCATTCTCGACTTGAGCCACTCGAGGCCGAGTCCGCGTGCTCGGTCCATGTCGGTCTTGAGGACATCAACGACTCGCTCGTAGATGCCTGCGATCGGATTGCTCCAGTTGATGAACTCCATTTGGGTCAGCAAGTCGTGCTCGTCGTAGAGCAGCGCACAGCGCGACGGCAGACCGTCGCGGCCTGCTCGGCCAATCTCTTGAAACCATGCTTCAACAGAACCCGGCACTTCGGCATGCAACACAAACCGAATGTCTTCTTTGTCGATACCCATGCCGAACGCATTCGTCGCGAACACGAGCGGGCAGCGGCCTTGCATGAAGTCGTTCTGCACGCGGCGGCGACGGTCTCGATCGAGATCACCGTGATAGTTGACGTGCCGAATGCCGCGCTCACGCAGTCGGTCACTGAAGCGTTCGAGCGTGCGGATCAACGTGAAGTAGACGATGCCGCTTCCCGGCATACGGCGATGCTCTTGGACGACCGATTCGATGAAGTCGAGCTTCTCGTCGTCGCCCCAAACTTCTTTCACTTCGAGCGACAGATTGGGGCGATCAATGCCTTCGTGAAACATCTTCATCTCGCCCGGCTGTAATCCTAATTGCCGGACGATGTCGGTCTGCACTTCAGGAGTTGCCGTCGCTGTCAGCGCGATCGTTGTGGGATTGCCGATGATGGCGCGGAACTCAGCCAGTCGGGTGTAGTCGGGGCGAAAGTCATGCCCCCACTCGCTGATGCAGTGAGCCTCATCAACAGCGAGCAGTCGCACTTCGCGCTGAGCAATGACGTCGAGGAACTCCGTCTTTCGAAAGCGTTCGGGAGTCACATACAGCAGTCGGTACTTGCCCTCGGCAACGTCTTGATAGCGCGCGATTCGCTCGGCCTTCGACAGCGACGAGTTGATGTAGGTCGCTTCGATCCCGCGTGCTCGCAGCGCATCGACTTGATCCTTCATGAGTGCGATCAACGGCGAGAGCACGAGCGTGATGCTCGGGCGCGGCGAGTCCGCTTGATCCGGCATTAAGGCGGGAACTTGATAGCACAGTGACTTCCCGCCGCCGGTCGGCATGATGACCAACGTGTGCTGTTGGCCGAGAACTCGCTCGATCACTGCCTCTTGGCAACCGCGAAACTGATCGAAACCAAAGTGAGAGCGAAGAACGTCAAGAGGCTGCATAAGCGAAGATCATCACGCAAGAAGTTGTGAGAAGGGGCATCTCGGTCGGACCGAGCTACTCATGAATGCCTGCCTGAGGCGGCATTCGAGCCCCGTTACTTGCGACGAAGCATCGCGAAGAGACGGCCAGCAAAGAACTGACGGTTCGATCAAAATCTCGCTTGTTCCGAAGCTCCGCTTGAGAAGGCGCTTTCGAGCAACTCTTGCGTCCCGTTCGGTTCTTACGCAGCCCCATTGAGTTCGGAGAATGCTTGCCCTCTACGAGCCGTCGATAGTCGCGGTTCGCTCTGAGGCGGTGATCTTTTCGCCCCTGGGCTTGTCCCAGGGGTTTAGCGGCCTTTGCGCTACTCGAATTTGCCCTAAATCGGAGTAGCGCAAAGGCCGTTGAACCCCCGACTCAAGGTCGGGGGCGATAAAGATCACAGCCTCGGAACGAATCACGACTATTTGCAGCTTTCTCGGACGCGCTCTCTATGACGCTTGCCCAATGATGAGGACTTCTTTCCCACTGCCGACCGGACAATGCAGCTCGAAGCCGGTTGCCGTTTTCTTGTGCTCGACCTTTTGAGCACGCACCGGCTGCAACGCTTCGGGGCCGTGATGCTGCACATTGAGGGCTTGTTCGAGCAGTCCTCGGCGCGCCATGAATTGTTCTTCGCGCAGCAGCACCATTGAGACCGCCGGCAGCAACATTGACGAGAAGATGCGATGCACGTCTTCGCGAGTCTTGAGCTGCTTTGTTGCGGCCAGTTCGTCTTCGAACTTCTTCAGCCGAGTCGCTTGCTCGGCGAATGGCAACGCACCGATGACGGCCAGTTCGCGATAGTCCGCGCGCATGCGTTTCATCGAGGCGCGGACATCGTCGATCGTCAGCGTCTCAAGCAAACGAGCTTTGCGCTTTGCTTCGGCATCAGTGGGCTTTGACGTTGCTCCGAACTCGACGCCGACTTGCTTGCTAATCATCTCCAGCAACTTGCCGCCATCGTTAGGGTCGGTCAGCAACTTCGCTTTGCCTTCGACGGCTCGCTCAAGCCAGTCTCCGAAAAGCTTCTCTTCGAACTGAATGCACGCAGTGGCGGAGCTTGTCGGCGGCAGTTCTTTCAATGCCTTTGCGACGGACTCAAGCTGCTCCGGTTTGAGCAATGGCAGATGCGCCGCGAGGACATCGGTCGCCATTTTCTCGATCGCGATGTTGACTAAGTACGCAATCAAGATCGGCTGACATCCGCAGTCGCGTCCGAGCTTGAAGACATCGAGCACGCTGTCGAGGGCCTCTGCGTTCTCTCCGGCTGCGAAGCGCATCCGCGCTTGAAGCAGCGCGACTCGACTGAGTTCACGCGCCTTCTGCAAGTGCGGCAACTGCAGTTCGGGCCCGGCGTCGATGTCGAGATTCCAATCGCACGGAGCGACGGCTCGCGCTCGATGCAGTTCGTGCAATGCCGTTCGATACCGCTCGACGATCGGCTTCACGTCGTCTTTGAACGGGGCGGTCGTTGTTGTCGTCGCCGCATCGAGCGTCTTCTTATCGTCGCCCGTCAAAGTGGGAATCGCAGCAAACGCCTGCCAGTAAATCACCGCCGAGTTTGCAGCATCGGTGCTGCGTTCGGCTTTGACGTCCGACGCCGCGCGAGCCACTTGAACGTCATCAGCGAGCACAGAGAACGAACCGCAGGCCGTCACCAATACGCAGCCGACAGTGAGGAGATGCGAAAAGCGTTTCATTGAAGAAGCTCCTGAAAGAATTGTTGGGATGAGGATGATCGACCGGCGATCCGCAGTACGACGGACATCGTGTCCGTCGATGACGAAGGCGCGACGGACAACATGTCCGTCGTACCGGTCAGAACGCATCGGCCACCTGCACTACTTTTCGCTCCATTGAGGAAGAGCACTGAGCGGCGGCGAGAACATCGAGACCGAAGATTGAGCCATAAGGCGATCAAGCGCGTCGTCGGACACTGCGGCTGCTTGTCGCAGTGCGAACAGCGTCGGTTGCGGAACGAACGCGACTTGAGCCGGCTGCCCAGTGCGGTTCGGTGACTCGTCAGGCACAGCTTGCGACGGAGTTCCTTCAGCGATGTCGATGACCGTTGAGTGAGACTCACGAGCCGGTCGACGACTGCTGACACTCAGCAGGCCGAGTGTCATTAAAACTGCAGCAGCAATCGCCGCGATCAAACCGAGGCGCGCTTGCGAAGTTGTCGTCACGTCTCGTTGAGTCACGCGCGGCAAGTCGGCGTCGCTCAGTTTGAAACGAATGGCGGCGTACTCCGGCTTCGCCGCTCGCAAGTCCGAGCAGAGTGACTGCAACTGCTCGCAGCGGTCGCGGCAGGCATCGCAAGTTGCGAGATGTGCTCGCAGCGACTGCTCCTCTTGAGCCGTCAGACAACCCGCCACAAAGAGGCTGATGTCTTGTGCTCGCGCTTCGCAGCTCGCGTCGTCGTTAAAGGATTTTGAATCGTTCATGGCAGCCTCGTTGTTGATTCCCTCTGAGTCGCGAAAAGGTTCACGGCCAATTTCTGTTGCCGCAGCTTTTCGAGGCCGTTGTGTAATCTTGATTTCACCGTGCCGAGCGGGATGTCGAGAGCCGCAGCGATGTCGTCGAGCGATGCATCGGCGAAGAATCGCATCTCGATGACGTCGCGATGTTCGGGCGGCAGTGCGGCTACCGCTTGCCGCACGCGAGCGGCATCGTCAGCACGCTGAAGTTCGTGCGACGGATCGGAGGTCGAATGCGAGAGTGCTGCTGCATCGTCAGAAGGCAGTTCAACGCTCGGCAAAGAGCGGCGACGAATCGCCTTCAAGAAGCGATGCCGCAGGATGCCATACAGCCATGTTGAAAACTGACAGCGCCCATCAAACCGACTCAGCGAGCGCCACGCTTCGAGCAGCGTCTCTTGAGCAACATCCTCAGCCAGTTGCCGATCTCGACATAACGTGATCGCACAACGCGAAAGCGGCTCGATGTTGGCATCGGCCAGCGCCTGAAAAGCAGCGCTGTCTCCGGCACTCGCTCGGCGAATCAGTTCGTTGTTTGGGTCGTTCGGCATGATGCCAATGATTCCCGACCGGCGCGAAAAAGGTTCACGAGAAATTCGTCCGCCCGAAGAATTCGTCAGCTCAAAGAAGCACTGCGTACGCCATTCACAACTGCGATGCGCCGCCTGTCGAGCGAGCATCTTTGCGACTGGGCTGCGCAGCATGTAATGGGGACGAGTTCCCTCTTCATCAGGCAACTCGCTGCGACCTCGATCACCGTTCTTCGAGACTTACGCATTCACGTGAGCGAGAAAACGGTGCTTGACCAGCAAATACATCGGTATCAAAAGCCCCAAGCGGCGAACATGGCATGACAGTCGCACTCGCATGCGCGAGCAAGTTCGCGCGGGCTGCATTCGAAGCCTCATCAATTCGGCTAATAACTGAGGCGAGTCGACGTTACGTACGCAGTTGAAAAGCCCCTTTGACAATTGATGGTTTGCGTGAGACCGACTCAGTGCATCCGGAGAACACCGACCGCATGCGGGAGTCGTACTTCCTGACAACATTCAGTTCGGTGACATCGGGTCTGTGGAGGTCCTGCGATGAAGCGAAATGAGAAGCGTCTACGCGGTTTCACTTTGATTGAGCTATTGGTCGTGATTGCGATCATCGCGGTGCTCGTCGCCCTTCTGTTGCCGGCTGTGCAACAAGCACGCGAGGCGGCTCGCCGCTCCCAGTGCAAGAACAACATGAAGCAACTGGGCATTGCGTTTCACGACTATCACGGGACTCACGGCTGCTGGCCGCTCTCGTCATGCCCCCCATGGGATCGAGTGGCGAATTGGAGGGCTCACGTTCTGCCCTTCATCGATCAACAAACGCTGTATGAAAAGCTGAATTTCAACGGGCCTTCATTTGCCGGCAATCAGGGCGTCGGCGTGAGCGTGAATGTCGATGCCCTCTCGAACTACATCATTGCTGGCTACGTCTGTCCTTCGAGCACTCTCGATCCGTGTGCCGACCTGACGAACAACAGTCGCCGGATTCAGACCCCGATGTATGTTGGGATTGCCGGCGCGACTCCGGATGTTTCAGGCGCGACCGTCGGGTCGAACAGCAACTATGGCGGCTTCTATGCCAACAATGGCCCACTGCCGCATAACGAGATCAAGCGCGAGCGAGACATCACCGACGGGACGACGAACACGATCATCATCGCCGAGCAGTCAGGGAAGATTGGCACTCAAGACATCCGCAGTGGCTACTACGGGGGCTATACCGGGACGACGTTTGGCGGTGCCATTTCGGCAAGCAATCCCAATGGCGCCGACTCATGGAGTTCCGGTCTCACGACCGTGCAATACGCAATTAACTCTCCGACGACCGCTGGCGGTTCGGATCGTTCATGGGACGCGAATACGGTCATCAACTCGTTTCATGTTGGCGGCGTGCATGTGCTGTTGAGTGATGGCGGCGTGAAGTTCATGTCCGACAACACGGACTTTGGAACGATCCGCAACATGTGCAGCCGTAATGACGGCGTTCCGCTTTCGAGCGGCGGGCTTGAGTAGCACTTCGCTTCGTTTGCATGCGGCCTAGGCCACTTGAGTCCGAGGATCTCGAATTCTGTGTCAAGTTTTGTGGTCGCCTTTCGCTCCGCGAAAGTGCGTCTTTGAACGCGTCTCGGCAGGTGCGGTGTCTCTTCATTGTGACGCCGCATAAGACGCTCTTTCGCGGAGCGAAAGGCGACCATTGGTCTGAGGTGCAACCTCGCTAGAACTGCGATGTCCCTGCAGTTGTTCGGCTCGTGTTGCGATCCCGTGTGAGTTGGGAACTCGGTCTGAGGCGATCCGCCATTGATGCTTTTGCTACGCCGAATGTTGACGACGTTTTCGCACCTTGTTTGAGAACGACATCCCGCTGAGGCTCGGGATGGAATCCCAAGCTACTTGAACGCGCTCTTAACTCGGGCTGCTCGGCAGCGAGCCGTTCTTCCGGCACTACGACTCGTATCATCAAGGAGATGTAATGACTGTTGCACGTAAGAGCGTTTGGGCGAGCACGTTGTTCGCTGTGATTTTGGGAACGGTCGGTTGCGGCGGCAGCGGTTCGTCTCGCGGTGCGCCGTCAGCCAGTGTTGAGGGAACTGTCACATTCAATGGCGCGGGAGTCGCAAAGGGCACCGTCAACTTCTTCCAGAAGGACAGCGGGTTTGCAGCGTCGACCGAGATCAACGGTGGCGCCTTCAAGTTCTCCGAAAAGCTGCCGACCGGGAATTACTCGGTGTATGTCGCAGCGCCCTCAATCACCGAAGCGCCGGAACCCGGCAAAGCTCCGCCAAAGCTTGAAGACCCGAAAGACATCCCGGCTAAGTATCGCGACCAACAGACGAGCACTCTGACCGCCGAACTAAAGTCGGGGGGCAACAAAGTGCCGCTCGAACTGACTCCCTAAAGCGGGCTTCAAAGCAAGCGAGTCAAAGGGCGTGCCTTGCGCACGTTTGAGCCGTCACCGATTTGCGATTTCACGCGCTCGTTCTCGACGAAATGAAGCGACGCGAAAGGGTGCCGTTCCTGAGGCGGGGCGAATTTGCCGTTCGCCTCCGCTACGTCTCCGACAGTTGCTCGGATCGTTTTCGATCCTGTGTAAGGTGAGAACTGAGTCGTAGGACCGACTCTTCGAAGCAGCCTTTGTTGCGTGACGAAGCGACTTACTCATCGCCGCCTGCGAGTTCGTATTTGGGTTCCAACTGGCGGCCTTGAAGCGGCTTCGTTCTGCAAGATGCTCAGTCTCGGAGAGACTGAGCTACGAGTTCCCGGAGAGCATCTTCAACAGCGAGACCGATGTGATGCACAGGATGCGGAATCTCGTTTCCGAAGTCCGGTGCGTTGCATCGGTCTCGTTCATTTCGGTTGCGCGGTTTGCGGAGCAGCGTTCTGAGTCTCGTGCTGCCCGCGTGCGAGTGACTGGGTTGATTGCAGGAGCGCTCGTCGTTGTGAGCGTGATGCTGCTCGTCATGTTGCTCAGTCGTCCGTCGGTCGATGAATTGGTGACACAAGGATTCATCGCGCTCGCGGAAAAGCGAACTGCTGAGGCTCGGCAGTTTGCTCAAGCGGCTCGCGAACGAGACCCGTCATTGGCGGATGCCTATCGGCTCGCAGTGGAAGTAGCCGTTGCCGAAGAAGACTTCGAGCAGGCGGTGCAATGGCAGGCTGCATTCATCGAGCGAGCATCCGCTGATCAACGCGCCGTAGCCCATTGGAAGGCCGCAGATTGGCTGTTGTTAAAGTTACATCGACCGGCCGATGCTGAGCCTCATTTTCAAGCCGCCGTCGAATTGACCGCCGCGAAGCGAGAATTCGCATCACTGCTCGGAATGTGCGGACGAGTCTTCGAGGCGAATCAACTGCGTGTGCAATGTTTGCAGGCCGGAGACATTCGAGATGTTGATCTCGTCCTGCTCGGTCTCGGCGAGACCGCGAGCGAGAACCGAGACCTCTTGCTGCAAATGAAGAAGACATCGCCGCGCGATCCACTGGTGAGACTGGGGCTCGCCTATGCCGCCTATCAATCGCACGAACTCTCAAATGCCGAGCAGTTGCTGCGTGAGCTATTGGCCGACCATCGAGAACTGCACGCGGCGCGAGCGTTACTTGGACTCGTGCTGCTCGGGGCAACGCAAGATCCGCATGCTCCGTCATTGAGCCAATGGATGAGCGACATTAACGACGCAGCGCTGACTCATCCCGGAGTTTGGTTCGTGAGCGGAGAGATCGCAGAGCGAGCCGGGCAGAGTACTGCGGCGTGCCGTTGCTTTTGGGAGACCATCAAACGCGATCCCGCTCATCAGCGGGCTCATTATCGGCTCGGACAGTTGCTGCCCGGTATCGGACGAGCGGACGCCGGTCGCGCCTTCGCGGGCCGCGCATCCGACTTGCAACAATTATTACTCGACGCGAAAGCATTCAATCTCCGTCATGACCTCGAATCGTTGCAGCAGGTCATCGCGAACTGCATGAAGTGCGGTCATTTGTGGGAAGCGCGCGGATGGGCGGCGGTCGGACAAACGCTCGGTCGAAAGCCTTTGGCTCTGCAAATTGACTCGTCATCGGGACGAGTCGCCGCGAGTCATGATCTGAGTCAGCAATGGCGACTCGATGATCTGCCTCTACCGAACTTCAAACCGTCGATTACCGAATCGAAGTCGCCCGTCATGCTGGCCGCCAATCAGAGTGGGAGCGCGATTCGATTTGTGGACGATGCATTGTCAGCGGGGCTCGACTTCCGCTTCGTCAGCGGAGACGACCGGCAACAACCGGGCATGCGAACGTTCGAGTTCACCGGCGGGGGCATTGGCGTGCTCGACGTTGATCATGATGGTTGGCCCGACTTGTGGCTGACGCAGGGCGGGCAATGGCCGCTCGAAGCGCCGGGACATCGCTCGCTGGATCGCATCTATCGCAATGATGGAGCCGGACGCTTCGCTGATATGACGGCAGTCGCAGGCGTTGTTGAAGACCGTTACTCGCAAGGCATTGCAATTGGCGATGTCGATCAAGACGGGTTTCCCGATGCGTATGTCGCAAATCTCGGCGGAGATCGGCTCTTCTTGAATCAAGGCGACGGGACATTTCGCGACGCGACGGCAAGCGCGGGACTCGCTGACGATGATTGGTCAACGAGTTGTGTGTTCGCGGACTTGAGTGGGGATTCGCTGCCGGATTGCTACGTCGTCAACTACTTGCGCGGAGCGGATCTCGCGACGCGCGTGTGTCGCAATACCGACGGACGCATTCGATCTTGCACTCCGCATGAGTTCGCAGCGGCACCCGATCGACTGCTGCTAAACGCTGGCGATGGCACTTTCAAAGAGATCGCAACGAAGGCCGGCATTGACGATGCGAATGGCAAAGGACTCGGAGTTGTTGTGCTTGATGCAGACGGCTCGGGCCGATTGAGCGTCTTTGTGGCGAACGACACAACCGGCAATTTCTTGTGGTCGCCAACTGATGACTCGACATCGAGTGCGCCGCGCTTCGCGGATCGCGCGCTGCTCGCTGGAGTGAGCTTTGATCGTGACGGCCGCTCGCAAGCCTGCATGGGAGTCGCCGCAGGCGATGCCAATAACGACGGGCTCATCGACTTGCTGGTTTCGAACTACTACGACGAGTCGAACACTCTCTTCCGACAAGTGACGCGCGGACTGTTCGAAGACGTGACGGCAAAGATCGGACTGCGTGAGCCGAGCTTGAAGCAATTGGGATTCGGTACTCAGTTCATTGACGCTGATCGCGACAGTTGGCTCGATCTCGTCGTGCTCAATGGGCACGTTGACGACGAGACCTATCGCAACGTGCCGTTTCAGATGCGGCCTCAGTTCTTCCGGAATAACGGTGCCGGCGGATTCATCGAAGTCCCGGCTGAACGCTGCGGCGATTGGTTCACGCGACCGACATTGGGGCGAGCGCTCGTGCGCTGCGACTGGAATCGAGACGGACGCGATGACTTCGTTGCCGGACACCGCGACGAGTCGCTCGGACTACTGACGAATCGCACATCGCCGCTCGGTGCCAATGTCTCGCTGCGTTTGATTGGGACTCGCTCCGAACGCGGTGCAGTCGGCGCGACGATTCGCGTGCGATGCGGCGATCGAGAGTTTGTGCGGCAACTCACTGCCGGAGACGGATATCAGTGCAGCAACGATCGTCGCTTGCTGATCTCTGTGGGATCGGTCGAGTCCATTGAGTCGCTCACGATTCGATGGCCCTCAGGCGAGGCTCAAACATGGCGCGGAGTGATGAGTAATCGTGATTACATCGCAGTTGAAGGCGGAAGCCTGAGTGAGATTCCTGCTCCCGATCAGGCTGCGTTGCCGATTGCTCCTTGATGACGGCGATACCTCTTGCGGAGAGGAATGCGGAGAAACGATTGGAGCGGGGGATTCTGACGCGGGTGCATTTCGCTTCGAGTTGAGTTGTCCGGTGCTGATGTTGGATCGATCGATCGGATGTACTTCAGTCATCGGAGTCCCGAGACAATTTGTGGCGCGGTTGCTCTCATGCGAGAGGTATGCGGCGACTGTTCTTTATTGGCTCATCGCTGCGGCAATCGGTTGCTGGCTTGCACGGAAAGGGATGCTCTCATGCTTCATCAATCGCGTCGGGATTTTCTGACGGTTCTTTCGGCAATGTCGCTGAGCTCGCTCGGGGCTTGTGTTGATCGGGATGCCGTTGCTCAAGATTCCGCACAGTGGAAGGCGGGAGTGGCGCGATCGGTCATCACTCCCGAAAAGAGCGTTTGGCTGGCGGGGTACGGCTCGAAGCGAGCGCCCGATGGGAAGCTGCACGATCTTTGGATGAAGGCACTCGCGCTCGAAGCTCAGTCGGGGCAACGAGCAGTTCTTATTACAAGCGACTTTCAGGGCGTGCCCAAAGTCATGAGCGATCGCGTCTTTGCGCAGGTCAAGCAGCGGTTCGGTCTCGATCGCTCGCAGATCATGTTCACGTTCTCGCATAACCATTGCGGACCGCGACTGGGCGATGATCTCATCGACTACTACCCCGTCGATGACGAGCAAGAAAAGCTCGTTGCTGAGTACACCGACTTGATGGTGACGAAGGCGGTTGAACTCGTCGGTGACGCGTTGAAGGCTCTTGCTCCCGCGACGCTCAAGCACGGTGTCGGAAAGGCGACGTTTGCGGTGAATCGTCGCAACAACCGCGAAGCCGATGTGCCGATGATGATCGAGAAAGGCATTTCGTTTGTCGGTCCCGTCGATCATGCAGTGCCGGTGCTGACTGTCACGCAACCTGACGGAAAACTTACAGCCGTGCTCTTCGGCTATGCGTGCCATCCGACGACGCTCAGCTTTCTCACATGGTGCGGCGACTATCCCGGCTTTGCTCAAGTAGAGATCGAGAAGGCTCATCCCGGCACGACAGCAATGTTCGTCAACACCTGCGGCGGCGATCAAAATCCGTTGCCGCGCCGCAAGGTCGAACTGTGTGAGAAGTACGGGCACATGCTCGCGGTCGGAGTGGAAGAAGCATTACAGCAGCCGCTCAAGCCGGTGTCTGTCGGCCTCAAGACGGCGTTCGAGATCATCGACTTGCCGTATCTCAAAGTGGTCTCGCGCGACGAACTGCAAGCTCTGACAACGGACGCGAACGCCTTGAAGGCGCGCTGGGCGACGCGGTTGCTGAAGAAGCTCGATGCTGGCGACAAGTTCGAATCCGCGTATCCCTATCCCGTGCATGCATGGCGCCTCGGCAACGAGTTGCTCTGGATCGGAATGGGAGCTGAGACCGTCGTTGACTACGCGCTGCGCTTCAAACGCGAGTTCGGCGAGGGCACATGGGTGATGGGCTATGCGGACGATATGGCGTCGTACATTCCGTCGTTGCGAGTCTGGAACGAAGGCGGTTACGAAGGCGGATCAAACCTCTTCGAGTACGGTCGCCCGGCCTTTCGTTGGAGCGGCGAGATTGAAGATCTCATTGCCGCTTCGGTGCATAAGCTCGTGAAGCAAGTCCGCTGAGATCGTCGCCTTTCGCTCCGCGAAAGGATGCTTTGTCAAAGACGGCAGCCATTGGAAACGGTTTCGAAGGCAGCGACCTTTCGCAGAGCGAAAGGCGACAATCTCAGCTCCCTCCGTTCCTCTGCAAAGAACTCGCGGCTTACTTCATGAACTACTTCGCGCACGCCATCCGCTTTCTCGACCGGCCCGTGTTTGCGATCGCGACCGGACTGCCGGACATGCTTTCGGTCATTGATCGCTCGATGCGACTACGCGAGAAACGCGTGACTCCGTTCCTCGAAACGAGCGATGCCTTTCGAGCCGACGTCGCGGCGGGGATCTTGCAGCATCTCAATGACGATCAGTGGTTTCACGGCACGCGCGCGTTTGTCGAAACGAGCGCGGAACTGACGGGGATGTTTCGCAAGATCTTGCCGCATGATGACAGTCCGCGCTGCTCGTTCCTCGGACACATCGTCACTGAACTCCAACTCGACGGGGCGTTGCATGAGGCTCATCCGGGGGCCCTTGATCGGTATTACGACTTGCTGGATGACGTCGATCGAGCACGCATGGCGGACGATGTGAATGCGATGGCGACGAAGACAAGCGACCGTCTTGAACGGCTTTTGGCGGCCTTCGCGAAGGAACAATTCTTACGCGACTACCCTTATCCGAGCCGGTTGCGACTTCGTTTGAATCAGGTAATGCTCCGAGTCGGACTTGAGCAGCTTCCCGTTGAAATTGAGGAAGCGCTCGCGACCAGTTGGGGGATTGTGCTGAGCCGAGTTGACGGCTTGCTGCCCTCGAATTTCTTCGTCTGGCCAACACCTTGAGGAGCTTGCGCAATGGTCAAATACGGAATGAATTTGTTGTTGTGGACGACGGACCTGCAAGAGGCTCAGCACGGGCTACTCGATCAGATGAAGCAGGTCGGTTACGACGGAGTCGAGCTGCCGATCTTCAATCTCGATGTGCCGAACTTCAAAAAGATTGGCACGCGTTGCGACTCGCTCGGACTCGGCCGCACGGCTGTAACAGTGAGTACACCCGAAGCGAATCCGATCTCTCCCGATGCCAGTGTGCGAGCAGCCGCAGTTGATCGGCTGAAGCAAGTTCTCGATTGCTGTGCGGCTGCCGGAGTGACTCATCTCTGCGGTCCGTTCCACTCGGCTCTCGGCCAATTCAGCGGCTCGGGACCGACGGCGGATGAATGGGGCCGTGCGAAGGATGTCCTCGCGAAAGTCGCGGACTACGCACAAGCCAACAAAGTCACGCTCGTGATGGAGTACCTCAATCGCTTCGAGTGCTACTTCGTCACGTGCGCGAAGGATGCCGCTCGGTTCTGCCGCGAAGTCAATCATCCTGCGCTCAAGATGATGTATGACACCTTTCACGCGAACATCGAGGAAAAGTGCATCGCCGGCGCCATCCGCGAGTGCAAAGACCAATGCGTTCACGTTCACATTTCAGAGAACGATCGCTCGACTCCGGGCGAAGGTCATGTCGACTTCGCGACGACCTTTAAGGCGTTGAAGGAGACGGGCTACAGCGGATGGTTCGTTGTCGAAGCTTTCGGACTCGCCCTGCCGGATCTCGCAGCCGCGACCAAGATTTGGCGCCGCATGTTCCCGACCGAAGATCATCTCTGCCGCAACGCACTGGCCTTCATGAAGAAGAATTGGGAAGGCTAAGCAGTCGCCATCGCAAGCAGTTCACAGAGGCACGCCGGAATGCGTGCCTCTGTTGCTTTCGGGCGGTTATTTCTTCGAGCCCCTCTCTCAGAAACGAATCGCAAGGGGCACGCTCTCCACTGCCCCCGCGTCAGTGGAAGCAACGACTGAGTGGCTAACGATTTTGCGTCGCGTAGGTCGGACGCCTACGTCCGACAGCGACGCAGCACGGACG
>CAZNMS010000070.1:0-25172 GCA_964573505.1 uncultured Planctomycetaceae bacterium
TGTCGGCGCTCTCAGCGGCGAGGAGGGGGTCGCGTTCCTGCGTCCCGAGACCGCTCAAGGCATCTTCGTGAACTTCAAGAACGTCGTTGATTCGGCGCGCGTGAAGATCCCGTTCGGCGTCGCGCAGATCGGCAAGAGCTTTCGCAACGAGATTACGCCGCGCAACTTCACGTTCCGCTCGCGTGAGTTCGAGCAGATGGAGATTGAATTCTTCTGCCATCCGGGTGAATCGGCTCAGTGGTATCAGTACTGGCGCGATCGCCGTATGAAGTGGTACACGAGCCTCGGACTGGGCAGTGAGCGGCTCATCCTGCGTGAGCATTCGCAAGACGAACTGAGCCATTACTCCTGCGGCACGTCGGACATCGAGTACGCGTTCCCGTTCCTCGACGACGGCGAGTACGGCGAACTCGAAGGCATCGCGCATCGCGGTGACTTCGACTTGCGCTCGCATATGGAAGGCAAGCTCGATCCGAAGAAACGTCCGCTCGAATTGGAACTCGATGCCGACGGCAAGCCAAAGTGGAAGGGCTCGGGCAAAGATCTGACTTACTTCGACGATCAAACGCGCGAACGCTTCACGCCGCATGTCATAGAGCCTTCTGCCGGAGCTGACCGAGCGACATTGGCCTTCATCTGCGAAGCCTTCGACGAAGACGAGCAACCCGATGAAGACGGCAAGATGCAGAGTCGAACGGTCATGCGCTTCCATCCGCGCATCGCGCCGGTGAAGGCAGCAGTCTTCCCGCTCATCAAGAAGGAAGGCATGCCCGAAGTCGCGCTCGGCATTTATCGAGACCTCAAAGACGCGGGTCTCAACGTGCAATACAGCGCTCAAGGCGCGGTCGGTCGGCGCTATCGACAGCAGGATGAAATCGGCACGCCGTACTGCATCACGGTCGACGGCGACTCGTTGAAGGATCAGACGGTGACGATCCGCGACCGCGACACGCTCGGCCAAGATCGCGTCCCGATCAGCAAAGTGACCGAAGAGATTCAGCGCCGCTTGAAAGGCTAAGCCCACTGAGTCCGACAGCTCGCCGTCTGTAGTTCTACCTACAGACGGTTCTTAAATGCTCCGAAGCAGATCGAGCTGAATGGGGCACGCTCTCCACTGACGCGCGTCAGTGGAAGCAACGACTGATTCGGGCATGGTTCACGATGAGGTTGCAGAGCCGCGCCCGTCAGGAAGCGGAATACCCTACGGAATAGCTAAAACGCCGCTTCCTAACGGGCGCGGCTCTGCGACCCAACGCGAGCCCGAAATGAACCTCGCCGTGATTCGCTAACGAATTCGAAATCGGAGTTCATACGAAGCGCGCCGAAGGTCGTCATTCGCTGACAACGGAGTGCCTCGAACGAGCCTTAGCAGGCTAGTCGCTGCTCCCGCCGACGCGGGGTCAGCAGAGAGCGAACTCCCGCGTGCTCGTCGTGCTTCGCCCGTTGACGGCTCACGGGAATTGCTCTTGTCGCTGCAAGTTTGCGATCGCAGCGGCGGCCTGCCAGCGCTGCTCTTGCGCGTCGAGATACTTCAGCTCGGACTCAGACAACGACCGCTGTGCTTGATACAGCCGCAAGAAGTCTGTCTGTCCCTGCTTGAAGAGTTGCTGATTGAGAGTCAGCACGCGGCGTGCTCGCGGCAGGACTTCAATCTCGTAGCGTTTCACGAGCTTCACTGCCGTGCGATAGCGCGAGAATGCTTCGGCAATCTGATCGGACAACTCTGCTTCGACTCGCTTGAGCGACGCCGACGCGCGAGCAATGTCGTTCTCGGCAGCATGAATGTTGCCCTGATTGCGATCCCACAAAGGCACCGTCACCGCGAACTGGAAGTAACCCTGATCGCGCAGGCCGGGCGAGACCGATGGGTCGTTTGTCCGCTGATAGCCGCCTTGCACGTTGAAGTTCGGGATGACCTCGCGACACGCTCGCGTATGCAGCACGCCCGCTCGATCGATCTCGATCCGCGCTTTCTGCGAAGCGGTGTGCTCGGTCAGCACGATCGCTCGCAAATTCTCTTCGTCGTACTCCGGCAACTCCGCCTTCAAGTTGGCGCTGAGCGAACTCACTCGCCACTGAGGCACGCCCGTCGCAGCAGCGAGCTTGCGATGACTGGCGACGAGTTGAACTTCCGCGTTCTCGACATTGGTCTGAGCGAGTTGCGTTTCCGTCTCGAGCGCGAGCACATCCGCTTGCGAGATCTCGCCGGCCTTCATGAGTTCCGCGCCGAGGTCGCTCGACTTCTCTGCGATGGCGAGCATTTGCTGATAGACGTTGAGTCGCTGCTCTGCGACCGCTGCTCCGTAAAACGCTTGCCGCACGGACTTGAGAACGTCTTGCCGAGTTTGCACGGCTTGCCATTCGGACTGCCATGCGGAGCGGTGTGCCGCCAGTTGGTCGAGCTTGAGTTTGCCGCCCGTCACGAAGTCTTGCCCGACATAGGTGTTGTACTGGCTGATGTTTCCGGCCCACTGCGGGGACGACGCATACCAAACGGGATTCGGATAGAGCCCCGCTTGCACGGCCTTGCCGCGCGCCACCTCGATCTCAGCCCCGGCTTCATTCAGAGCCGGATGATGGTCGAGAGCAAAGCGTTCGACGTCTGCCAAAGTCAGTGCCGCAACATCCGCCGCCGGTTCGTTTGCCTGAGAAGGCTCGAACTGGCTTAGCAGCACCGCGCAGGTCATCGCTGCGAACAGTCCCCGTCGCCATTTCTTCATTGCCGCATCCTTTCGGCCTCGGGTCGTGCGTCTTCAAGTTTTGCATTCGAGTGCCGCGAGTCGCAGAGCAGCTCACCGCCGTAGCATGGACGCCTACGTCCGTGCTGCGTCGCTGTCCGACGTAGTGCGTCTTCAAGGCTAAGAATTTGGGGTAGCCGAACTTTTGAGAGTTCGGTCTTTCGAAGCTCGATGAGAAGTCTCACGACTTCTGCTACCCGAAACTCAAGTCTTGAAGATGCAGTAGGCGTCCGACCTACGCGACGCCAAATCGGGAAGTTGCTCCTCAACTGTCGCTGAGTCGCTCCGCAACTGAGACCGGCACCTCGAACCCTTTGCTGTGAAGTCGCACTAGGCCGAATCCGCACATCTTCTCCAGGAGAATTTTTCCGCACGACTGATATCGGCAGACTAAACGGCAGAGTCGAGCGGCGCGGTGCAGATACGGGTTAGGCGAGCGCGACAATCCCGGCAATCTGAAGAAACTCTGACGCCGCCGAAGAGACTCGCTCAATTCAAGCCATCCGAGTGCAAGTGGCCGCGAGTTCGAACCGCGTTCGCTCAGATGCGATCGAGTGCATCGACCCAGCGCGCCGCCTCTTCGATCGAGGCGTCGGTCGGGTACTTCGCCGCAGTGTCCTTCAGCAGCGTCAGTGTTATTGGGAACTTGAGTTCCTTCAGGCGTTTCTCGGTCAGAGTCACAAACTTGATGACGGGGTCCCGGTCGCCGCAGATCAAGTGGAAGTGCAAACGCAGATCCGGCTCGTTGTCGGGCGGAGCGGTTCGCAAGGGCGCGCCGGCGAGAAGCACTCCGCGAAACTGCTCGCGGTACTTGAAGGCCACTTGCGAGGCGAAGACGCCGCTCGTCGCATAGCCGTGCAACACGATGCGCGTCGCGTCGATCGAATAGGTGTCGCGGAAGTGCTGCGTTACGTCCTTGATGAACTCGGCTTCGTTTGCGCCCCAAGCAGCAACATTGGCCGCTTTCGGAGCGACCAGAATGAGCCCGCGCTGGCTGCAATATTTCTTCCACTCGTTGAGCACCGTTGCTTCGAGCGTGTCGCGCAGCGGATGCACCCAAACGAGTAAGCCGTAGCCGTGCGCGGCGTTGTAGTCCTCGGGCACATAAGCCCAAAACTCTTGGTCGTAGCCGGGCAACTTGCTGACGTAGCGGCCGGTCTTCGGAGCTTTGTCGCCCATTGGCTTCTCACCGGCGGGGATCGCATGCGACGGCAAGTCGGCGGGGATCTCGTTCGGCACTCCAGTGAGCTTGAGCTTGAGAGTCTTCGTCTCGCTGCCGCGCTGATAGTCGATCGTTGCTTCTTCATCAGGACGCACGCGACTGACGAGATCTGCCAATTGTCGAGCGGTCATCGTCGCCGTGCCGTTGAACCTCACGATGCGATCCCGCACCTTGAGTCCCGCTTGCTCTGCTGCTGACTTCGGGATGACGAAGCGAATCGCGACTCCGGAATTGGCGGCGTCAGCGGCAGCATTGAGCGCGAGCCGCTCGGGCAAGATGCCGAGGTACGCGGACTCATACGGTTTGAGTTCTCCCGTGAGCGTGACCTCGACCGACTTCTTCTCTTCACCGCGTTTCACAACGAGCTTGAGTTTGTCGTCTTCGAGTTTCGTCCCGAGCGCCTCGCGGATGTGACTCATGCGTGAGACCGGCTTGCCATCAGCTTCAATGACAACGTCGCCCTTCTTGATGCCGACAGCGAATGCCGGCGAGTCGTACCGAACGCGATCGACTTCAGCGGTCGCAAAGAGGTCACGCGACTTGAAGCCGACACCGAGCAACCCCGGCTTCAGATCAGTGCCCTTCTTCAAGCGATCGAGCACTTGCAGGATGTCTTCGAGCATGACCGCGAAGCCGATGCCGGAGTCGTACCACTCGACGCCGGATGCTTCGTTCTGCCCCTCGGGCGAAAGCGGTGCGAGCACTCCCATCACTCGCCCTTCAAGGTCAACGAGTGGGCCTCCGTAGTTCGTCGGCGAGATCTTCGCATCGGTTTGAATCGCCTTCCCCCAAATGCGATTGAGAGCACTGACGATGCCGACGGAAAGCGCGGGATTCGCTGAGTCAAAGGTGCGTCCGAGAGCGATCGACCATTGCCCGACTTGCATCTGCGACTTGCTGGCGACTTTTGGCACCGGCAAGTTTTCGGCAGCAATCTTGAGCAAGACTATCATTCGCAGGCGGTCAGTCGCGACGATCTTGGCCGGGAAGCGGCGACCATCCGGCAGAGTGACGAGCACGTTCGAGGGCTTCGACATGAAGTGAAACGCACTCGAAACGATGTACCCATCCGGAGCGACGATCAGCCCGGTCGTCGGAGCGGTGCTCGTCAGCATTTGGCCGACAACATCAAGCCCGCCCGTTGTATCAATTTTTACAATCGACGGAGCAACGATCGCGGCCGCTTGCTTGAAAGCTTGCTCTTCCGCCGCCTCCAATGCCGCTCGGTCTTGAGCGTTCGCGGTGCAATGAGAGAGGCACGAAACAACGACAGCCAGCAGCGCGAGTCCGCGCACAGCGAAACGAAGAAAACGCATCTCGGTCACTCCGCAGAGGTGATGCAATCAAAGACCTCAAAAGGGCGGCGCCGTTATTGGTGTTCGCGCTGTGCCATCACTCGTAACCGAAATCGTCAGATTTCGGTTTGAAGTCGGCTGTTGGTCGAGTGCTGCGCAACTCCCCGAAACCTGACGATTTCAGCGACTTGAAAATCCATCACGGCGTTGCCTCAAAGGGCGGCGAACTGTGAACGAGTCGCCTGCGGAATGCACCCGAGCAATGTCAGCTCACAGCGAGCATCAATCACGAAGAAACCCGCCCCTTAGCCGCTCGCGAGTGCTTGCTCTTGGACGCAGTCTCTGTTCCCGTCGGACATTCATCAGCATCAATCAGATCCGCGTCTGGAATCGGCTTAGAGATGAGGCTGTCAATCAGCAGTTCAATCAACTGGATGCGGTCATCCCTCGGTAGCTTCAAGGCGGATTCACGGGCTTTGTCGCGTCGTCGTTGAGCCCTCGCTTCTCGTTCAGCAGCACCTGCACGGTGCTCCTGAATGAAGGCGCTGATCATCGCCTTATCTTTCTCGGTGCAAGGTTTGGAGCAAATGGGGTAGTCATCAAGAAACGAAATCCCTTTGAACCATTCTCACCGAGCAAACGCGCGAACAGCCGTCTTGATGTCTTCGGCTGACAACAAACTTGGTGAAGTCGAAGTCGTCTTTCGTCGCGGTTTTGAGGTCTGCTTTGAACGCTGTGCTGCTGTGGGCATCGCAATTCCTTCGCACATGATCTTCAGGAGTTTTGAATCGAAAACCCGTTCGGACGGCGTGCAGTCAACCGGATGAGTGATCGCGTTTCGATGATGATTAGAGGTCCGCGAAAGTCGCCGAAGGCGTCGCTCCAGTCGTTCGCTTGTTTGAGCAAGTCGAACTTAATCTCGTCGGCAACTCGCTGGCCGTTGAAATCGCGCAGATGACGTTGAACTACCCGATTTCATCACTGGGTAAGGGCACGCAATCTGGAAGCGCACGTAGCACCCTTTCAAAATCTTCACGGCGTCCAGTAGCGGCGTCACGACACAACGCGTCGTACCTCAAGCTCTGCTCAAGCTTCTCGTTGGCGGCCGCGACGACGAACTCAGTGAGCGTGAAGCCTTCGACGGTTCCGAGTTCATGAATCCTTGAACTCAGTGATTCGGGCATCTCGATTGTGAAGGTTGTCATGATTTGCCTCGTACCTGTTTGAGAAAGCCTGATGGAAGAATTGGAGGGACTCCGAATCTCTCAGATTGGTTGCTTCTCAGACATTCGATGTCCTCACTCGCTGACGATCCGTGCTCCGCCCCAGTAGCCGAATTCGTAGCTCCAGTCGTTCGCTTGATTGTGCAGGTCGAGCTTCATCTCAGTTCCGGCGAACTTGCTGAGGTCGACGATCAGCGTGCGCCAGCCGTCTTTGCAGGTTTCTTTGCTGATCATCTCGTCGGCCATCCGCTCGCCGTTGCCGCGCACGACTAAGCGCCAGTCGCCCCGAGGATCGTGCGCGACATCCAAAATCAGCTTCGTCTTTTTGTCGGTAGGAATTGTTAGCTTCTGACTCAGCACGCAAGACGAGTCGCGGCTCACGGGGTGAGTTCGCAGCACGCTGTCTCGGCCAAAGTGGTTGTTGAGCAACGCCACACCCTCAACACCGCTCGCGTTGGTCGAGAAGCCCGGAAGGATCTCGGCGACTAGTGCGGGGAACTCGGCGGCGTTTGTGCTTTGGCGAGGTGTCACAGCGGTTACACCCGGCAATCGCTTAGCCGTCTTGTCCGACGGGTGCTTGTCGAGCGTCAAGAACGCGAACAAGTCGACGATCTCTTGTGACGACAATTGCTTCTCGAGTCCCTCGGGCATGAGGCTCAGTTCGTTGAGTTTGAACTCGTCGATCTCATCGCGCGGGATTGTCGCCAACGCGCCGACCGCGACGGTCACGGGCATATTCGAGTTCGCATTTGCCGCTTGAGCAGCCACTTGAGCCGGCTTGAGGACCACTCGTTGCGGACTGTCTTCAACAAGCAACCCGCTAAGCACTCGACCGTTCTTCGTCACGACGGTGCAGACGCGATAGCCCGCTCCGATGACGAGGCTCGGGTCGAACACGTTCGAGAGCAGTTGATTGAAATCGTTGCGACCGTTGAGCGTGATGTCGGGACCGATCTCTGGGCCTTCGCCGTAGATCTTGTGACATGCGGCACAGACTCGCTTGAAGACTTTTTCCCCGGCGAACGCATCGCCTTGAGTCTTGCGGATGAGACCTTTCATCTCGGCCACAACCTTCTCGCGATCGGGGTTGCGAGTGTCTCGCACTTGTCCCCAATGACGATTGAGCAGCTCATTGAGATCCTTGTCCTTGAGAGCCTGCATGCGCCGCGCTTGATTCACGTTGATGCTCGTCGCGGCGATCTTCTTGTCAGCGACTTGAGCCAGCAGCTTCTTCGACCAGCTCGCGCGTTGAGTCAGCAGTTCAACAACTGCCGGTTGCAGGCCCGCTTCCAAAGCCGAGTACCGACTCAGCACGACGTCCGCGACCTGCGGCTCTTCCAAACGAGCGACAGCGGTCAGCACCTGCGATTTGAAATCTGCCATTTCAGATTTCTCATCCAACACGCGTCCGACTGATGCGAGCACCTCAGCATCCCTCGCGGACAACAGCGCGTTGAGCGACTTCAATCGCCCATCTGTCGGCACTTCGCGAGTCGCAAACGCGCGACGCACTTGAGGCAGCCCGCGCGGGTCTCCCCAAGACGCGGCCAACAGCGCGGCATCGGCGGCGAGCACATGCTTCGAGCCCTCCGCCAACACCGGAGTCAACGGCTCGGCCATCGCAGCTTTGAGTTGATCGAGTTTTTCGTTCTTCAACTCACCGGACTGCACTTTGGCCGACAGCAATTCAATGACCTGCTTCGCCACTTGAGGATGCTCGTCGCGCAAGAGCGAGAACAATTCAGCGACCGGCTTCGCATCGAACTTTTGCCTGCCCAGGATGCGATCTGCGACGCGCGGCATGAGGTCGGCAACAGCCTGATGCTTAAGGAGCTTCGATTCGTTAAGCACCGACACAAAGTCGTCGGCATGCTCCTCAAGCAACGGATGCAGGTTCTGCCAAACGATTCGCGGAATCAGCCGATCTTCGCTGTAGTGTGCGACATTGGCCAAGTACCAAGCGAACTTGCGACGATCGTATGGAAACGACCTCAGGCCGATCACTTGTTGAAGTGCAAGAGGGCCCCAAAACGGTTTGTCGTCTCGTGACATCACACTGTTGATGAGCTTTTCAATCGGCTCAGCATTGAATTCCTTGACGCTGGCCTCGTTGGTGAGGTCATGCGTGCGCAGCAGGCGATTGGAATAAGCGAACTCAGCGGCATTGAAGCCGCCATCGAGCACGTCGAATTTAGGCCCCGATCGGTCCATGCCGCTCAATGCAAAGAGCACAAAGATCTTCTGCTGCGAGTTATCTTCGAACTTCGGGAACATCTTGTAGAGCTTGGCTGCCGACTTGTTTCGTTCCTGCAAAAGTCGCGTTGCGGTCCAACGAATGAAATCGTTCTTCGCACCGAGGCGTTCGATGAGTTGCTCGTCGGTTTCTTTCGCGAGGTCGATCTGCGGATAGACACGTCCTGGAGTGCTCCGGCTTGACGGAGCCCTCCGACTCAGCGGCGCTGCGCTGTCTCCCTTTGAAGACGCTTCGTCGCCAGTAGCGGCGAGCTTAGTCTCGGTCTTCTCTTGCTGATCGTTCTTTGGCGACGGAGTTCCTTCTTCGGTGCGAGCAGCTTGCCGCTGAGAATGGAGGGCTCCGTCGGGCCGGAGCACTCCAGGTTGCGCAACGTCCTTGCCGTTGTAGCGCACTCGGTAGAGCCGACCCTTCAGACGGTCGATGCCAGCGGGGTCGCGGTTGGCGTCTTGATAGCAGTGATAGCGGTCGTACCAATCGAGGATGTAGAGGCACCCATCCGGGCCAGTCTTTTGCACGACGGGCATGAACCACGCGTCGTTCGCTGTCAAAAAGTCGTCCTCGCCGAAACCTTTGTAGGTCGAGCCATCACGTTCGATGCGATCCACGTTGATGCAGCCGCCGTGAATGTTGCCCATGTAGAGCTTGCCTCGGTACTTCTCCGGGTAGGCGTCGCTGTCGAAGTAGTGGATGCCGCAGTAAGCCGCCTTCTGATGCTTGTGCTTGACGATGGAATCAATCTTCCATGTGAAAGGCGGATACGGCCCGCCTTGACGGTGGTAGTAGCCGGTCTCGACCAGATGCCACAGATGGTCGATGACGCACGCACTGACGAACGCCTCGCCCTCGTCATTGAATGCGATGCCCCACGGGTTGCTCGTGCCTTCGCAGAAGACCTGAAACTCGCGCGTGCGCGGATGAATGCGGAACATCGCACACGTCAGCGGCCAGCCTTTGTGGTCCTCTTTGAAGTTCGGGTTCTCCTTCGAGTACTTCACATGGCTGAAGTTGAAGACTCCATTGAGCCCATACAGCCAACCATCCGGCCCCCACGTCAGCGAGTTCGGAAGCTCGTGCGTGTCGGTACGACCAAAGCCCGTCACGACCACTTGAGGGGGACCATCCGGCTTGCCGTCTCGATCTGCATCCGGCACGAACAGAATGTCGGGAGCGTTCGCGATCCACACACCGCCATGCCCGACCGCCACGCCGCTCGGGATGTTGAGACCATCGAGGAAGATGGAATACTTATCACACCGACCATCGCCGTCGGTGTCTTCGAGCACCTTCACGCGGTCCTTGCCAACACCCGGTTCGCGGCGGGGATATTCGAGCGACTCGGTAATCCAAAACCGCCCGCGCTCATCAATGGCCATCGCGACGGGATTGACGATGTCCGGCTCGCTCGCAACGACCTCGACCGAAAACCCTTCGGGCACAGTCATCATCTTTGCCGCCGTCTGAGCATCACGCGGCTCATTCGGTTCCTTGTCCTGAGCATGCGGAATGACGGGCTTCTTTGGCGGAGCCTTGTCTTGCGCGCGTAAGCCTCCATCGCCAAGAAGAATGCATGTCGCGATCGCGGCATGTGTCGCCAGTAACAAGGAACGCCAAGAGGTGATGCGCATCGAAGTCCTTTCGGATCAGAGGAGTCGTTGAACGTCCAATCCAAAGGAGCTTAGGTCGAGCGCTCTCGGCCTCGAAACTGTCGCGTCGTCGTCGGCTGCAAACGGGTCGACGACGAAAGTGCCCGATGCTTGTCATGAGAGGAGTCGTTGTTGCTCTCTCGATCAAACTCAAACGGATACGAGAAGAGCACGGGATGGAATCCCATGCTACGGCGACGGGCTGCTCGTCTATTTCTTGATGACGATGTCGGCCTTTGTGCTGTCGACGATTGCGAACAACTCCTGCCGCTCTTGTGCCGGGACGCCGAACTTGTTCAACGTCTGAGTGAGGTCACCCAGGAAGGCTTGCCACTCGGTTTCAGTGATGTCGAGGTGACCGTGCGAGTCGCTCATTGATCGACCGGTGTAGCGCTGAGGTCCGCCGGTCGCATGACAAACCTGCTCGGTCACGAGGTACTTAAACCCCGCCTTCGACACTTTGTGATGCGCCTCGTCGACCTTCGGATTCGAGTTCAATCGCGGGTCGACCATGATCCGCTCGATGAAGTCATCGACGACGGCAGCAATGGCGAAGACTCCGCCCAGTCGTTCGTAAAGCGATTTCGTGTCAGACATTGAGGTGCTCCTTGATGATTCGAATCGATGCTGAGTCAGCGGGGAGAGCGAGTCGGTCGTGCTTGCAGACCGCGATTCGGACAATGTCGCCTTCCAGTCGCCGCGTGAAGTCAGCTCGGCAGTCGTTGCTCGCGCTGACGTGGGGGCAGTGGAGAGCGTGCCCTCTGCAGGTCGACCGGGGCGGGAGAATTGAGTTCCTGACGACGCATCGAGGCATTGGAACAGAGCCCGATCGAGGACTCGGCAAAGCGATTGACATCAATGGATGCCGCCCTACCATCCGCCCGCGATTGAGATTCAGTCTCAACTTCGTCGCAAGTGAGTCTGCTAGTTCTGCCGATCAGATTCGACAACGAGGTCTCTCACCGCCATGTCGACTGCAAGCTACTCCGCACCGATCTTCGCCGAGCCCGATCTTCAAGATCCGGACGCGATCGTCTGCCGCTGTCTCGGCGTGACCGTCGCCGAAATAAAAACAGCCGCCAGTCTCATTGAAAGACCGACGGCTGGATGTGTGATGTCACTGACGGGAGCGGGCGGCGGCTGCACGGCATGTCATCGCCGCATTCGCAACTTGATGACGAATCAATGTCCGCCGTCGTCTTCGCCAATCATCTGCGCCAAGTAGTTTTGGATGCCGACCTTCTCGATCAAGTCGAGTTGCGATTCGAGCCAATCCACATGCTCTTCTGACTCAACGAGAATCGTCGCGATCAATTCGCGACTGCCCGAGTCGCCTTCGGCGAGGCAGACCTTGATGGCTTCGTTGTAAGCATTCACTCCGCCCTGCTCGAGCGCGAGATCGTTCTGGAACTGCGTCTTCACATCGCCGCCGACGCGAATCACGTCGTAGCGAGCAATCTCCGGAACGCCTTCGAGGAAGAGGATGCGATCGATCAGCTTTTCGGCGTGCTTCATCTCGCCGATCGACTCGAAGTAGTGCTTCTTCGCGAGTCGGCGCAGGCCCCAGTTCGCGCACATCTTGGACTGCACGAAGTACTGATTGATGGCGGTGAGTTCGATCGTCAGTCCGCGGTTCAGCGCGTCGATCACTTTCTGGCTACCTTGCATGTTGCATCTCCTTGAAACTTGATGGCTCGCGGCGCTGAGAGGTCAAAGCATCGTGCTTGCCGTCACCGCAATTGAGTGAGTGACTTCGTGAGTCTCATCGAACGGTCTCGAAGCGAGGCACGAAACGCGGCGGAGTTTAGAAGCCGCGATCTGACCCACTAGGCACCTCACCTCCCTTTTGACGAACTCTTAAGGAAGTGACATCGCCTCGCGAGTTGCCACTGGATCTCAAGAATCGCACCGCATCGCTCAAGCGTGTCGCTCGCTGATCATGCTTCAGAACCATCTAGTCGCGATTTTGGATGCGACCTATAACCCATGAGCTGCTTGCCGGATGGGACTCGGCGAGCCTTTTGGCGTCATCGTCTTTTCGAGGGTGTGAAAGCTATGAGGAAGATTGCGACCTCGACGTTATTGGCATTGGCCTTAACCGGCTCGGTGTTCGCCGATGCGAAACCGGAGCATGAAGCTCAACGCAATGAAGCGGCTCAGGCATATCAGAGTGGCCAATACAAGAAGGTCGTCGACGTGACGACGAGCATCCTCGGAGCCAATCCTCTCGATGATGTCGCGATCTATCTGCGAGGCAGCGCTCGAGTTGAACTCGGCATTCAAGCTGCGAACCCAGCCATGATTCGCGAAGGCATTGCTGATGCCAGTGTCGCCATCAAAGCCAATCAAGGACGCAAGACTCCGTCCTACAACTACTACCTGCCGTATCTCTACGGCATGACCAATCTCGCTCGGATCGAGAAGCATCCGGCACATGCAACCGTCGCGATCACCGTTGCAACGCAATTGGTCGGCCAGCAAGGCATCGACCCCGAAGCGAAGTCGAATGTCTTCTATCAACGAGCACTCGCGAAGGCTGCGTCGAACGACGCCAATGGAGCGATCGACGACTTCAAGCAAGCTGTCGCGATCAACAACAAGCATCTCGGCGCGATCCTCGCGTTAGCTGATGCGCAAGTCGCCGCCGGTCAGAAGGACGCTGCGGTCGCGACGTTCCAACAAGCAACCGTCGCATTCCCGAACGAACCGCTCGTCTTCAACAATCAGGGCATGTTCCTGCAGTCGATTGGTCAGACGAACGAAGCCATTCGCGCCTTCACAACCGCATTGCAAAAGAACCCTCAGTACTACGTTGCTCAGACCAATCGCGGCTTCGCGTATCTCGAAGGCGGCAATCCGACTGAAGCCGAGAAGGACTTCAACGCCTCGCTTCAAGTCGAGCCCAATCAGTTGCATGTCTACTCGTTGCGAGCCACTTCGCGTTTAGTGCGCGGGCAATGGAAAGAAGCTCTGGCCGACTACGAAGGCGTCGTGAAGGTCAACCCGAGCGACTACGTCACATGGTCGGACATCGGCTTCGCGAAGTTCTTCGGCAAGGACTACGCAGGTGCTCTCGAAGCCTTCAACAAGGTCATCGAACTGCAGCCGACGGCGCGTTTCATCAATCCGTGGCGCGTATGGACCTTGATCCGCTTAGGTCGCGGTCCTGAGAGCGCGACGATCGCTGCATTGAGTCGCGATAAGCCCGCTGCCGATCGCGATTGGATCGATCATGTCGTCCTCTTTCACGTCGGCGATATGGGTTCGAGCGAGCTAGAGCAGATCGCAATGCGAGCCGACAAGAGCGTGCAGGCAGCTCAATTGTGCGAAGCGCGGTTCTTCATCGCCGAGCAATTGCAGCACGCCAATCGGCCACAAGAAGCAACTCAGCGCTATCAGCAAGCACTGCAAACTCAGGCCCGCCAATTGTCGGCCTATCGCGGTTCGTTGTACGCGTTGCGGCAGTTCCAATAGCCGAGCAACTCGGCCTCGCAGCGTTGAAGCACATGAAGCTCCATTGGATTGATTCCAATGGAGCTTTTCTTTTGCGCTGGAGGATGGCCGCCGTCGGCCGAGGACTGGCCCGATGAAAACTTCGCCCCCCGGCCTTGTGTCGGGGGCTTGACGGCCTTTGCACAAGTTCGAGTCGAGTTCGAATTTGACTTGCGCAAAGGCCGTTAAACCCCCGAGGTGAACTCGGGGGCGAGGTTTTCATCAGGCCAGCCGAGGGCGGCCATCCGGCGTGTAGTCAATAGCCAAAATTCAGCCTGCACGAACTCATAAACCGCAACGAGCGATGAAGGGCCTCGCTCGCGGATGAGCTTGCTTGCGGCATCGGCTCAATCGGCTGCCGGCTGTATCTCGCCCATTCCGGTCAAAGTCTGAATGAAGTGCGGGCGAGCGGGTCGCGCGTGACCCGGTTCGGGAGCCGTTGAGTTCGATCCGACTTCCTCTTCCGTCCTGCTGCGTTCGAGCAGTGGCACATCAGGCGGGCAGACGATGTCCATGGATTGGTTGTGCTCAGCCGGAGTCGGTCGGCCCGGCGGCACTCGCTTCAAGAGGCCGAGTGCAATAATTCTGACAACCGACGAGAGCCCGAAGATCGACAAGTACGTCGCAGGCACTTCGCCGAATCGGTAGAGGATCAACGCTCCGAAGATTGTGCCCGATGCCATCGCTGCTGAGTTTCCGAAGTTGTAAATCGCAAGCACGCTCACGCGTGCGTGCCTCGGGATCGCGTCGATGAAGAGCAACGCCATTGCGAGTTCATGCGCCGCCCAAACAAAGCCGCCGACGATCTGCAACAACAGCAAGAAGACGAAGTCGTTCGACACGAGCCACATAGCGGGCAGCGGCGTGATGCCGATCGCTCCGATCCACAACAAACGGTGCGGGCCCGCTTTGTGAGCAAAGAGCCCCATTCCTCGCAGCACGAGAATCCTCGCGATGTAGGACGACGCGATGAGCATCACGAATTCGTAGTAGTCGAGATGCAGGTGCTTCAGCATGTAGGCGGTGAAGTACGGACCCGAGAGATAAACGGCTCCCTGCATCGTGAAGACATACGAGAGCAGTCGCTTGTTGGCAGAGGTCAGCAGTCGCGGAGGCTTCGTCGCATCGACCGGCTTGTGGTCGCGGAAGTGCGGCAGCATCAATGCGTCTGATTGAGTTGCGAGGCACGACGCCGAGACGAATCGAGCAACCGCCGCGATGACGAACATCACTCCGAACACATCGAGCAGTACGCCTTCCTTCTTGCCCCACTGCATCGCAACGCCGCCGCCGATGAGGCCGGCCAACATGCCAAACTGCGCGAGTCGCGTGCGGTAAGCGAAGAACGGAGCGCGGATCTTGTTGGGGATCAGTGCTTCAACCCATGTGTTCCATGCGGGGACCGTTGCTTGTCCCGAAGCCCAATAAAGGGACGCGCACAGAAAGAGCATGACCGTCGGCATGCCGTGCTGAAACGCGAAGAACGCAAGCGGCACGAGACTGAGTGCTTGCACGATCGCGCATGTCGCAACCCAGCGCCGATACGAGCCGAACGCCGCGAGTGCCTGCGGCGAGATGAGTTGCAATGTCGCTCCGGCGAGCATTGGCAACGTCGCGATGAGACCGCTGATGAGCTCGCCTTTGCTCAACGCGAGAGCGAAAGCCGGAAAGTACGTCTCGCCAATTCCGACCATCACATTGAAGGCGGTCGCGTCGGCGAGGCTGAGCTTCATGTTGCCGCGCAAGTGGCTCGAGTGCGGACGATGAGCAGGCTGCGGCTTTGATGAAGTGGATTGCTGAGGGTCTGACATGGAAGTGGTCGCAGCGACTGAGTGACAGTCGCTGGAGTATGAGGCGGGAGGAAGGGGCGGCAGCTTAGGGCTCATGCTCTCAAACGAGAACACGGTTTGAGAAGACCGCGTTCTCAAGCGACGAGGCCGACAAACTTCACTCCTGCGCGGCTCGCGAGAATGCAAACTTATGAGCGCTGCGACTTACTGATCCCGCCGGCAACGAGAGCAACGAGAGCACCGCAGAGGCTGCTCGCTGCCAATCTGAACCTCACACCAAATTCGAAAGCTTGCGCAAGCCCCACTCAGTGAGCATCAAGCCGATGATCACCGCGAACGTCAGCCATGTGCTCCACAGCGGAAACACTTCGACCGAAGTCTCTTTCAAACGCGGCGGCTCGAACTTGCTGAGGACTTCATTGACCGAATCGAACTCGACGGCGCGGCCGTTCGTTTCTGCTGCGAGGTTCTGTTGCAGCGAGACATTGCGCGTCGCGCTGCGGCGTTCGATCGAGAGATTGGCCACTTGAAAGTAGACGTTGACCGGCTCGGTCGTGACGGGGTCGATGACTCGCACGATGTAGTCACCCGCTTCTGAAACCGGGATGCGCGTTTCGAAGACTCCGGAGCGGTACTCGGTCAACGTGATCGCTCGGCTGCGATCGAGACTCTCCGTCGAACGACCGGGCAACAGTAAGTCGCCGGACAAACGACGGTCGGGCAGAGTGTCTGCCGTCAGCGGTTCGAAGTTCTCATCGAAGGCTTCAACGGTCACGAGCACTTGCTCGTCCGGCTGATACTGCTGCCGATCGGTACGAACGACGAATCGCTTCTGACTGCCGAGCGCGTGACTCAAGCCGAGTCGATGAATGAGCTGCCCCCAAAACTGCCGGTAGTACTTTTCGCCGTACCGCTTTCGCAGCCGCCACATTTCGTTCGTCGCGATGTAGACGACTTCGCCGCGTCCGTACTTACGAATCGCGATCAACGGCTGAGGAGTCTTGCCGTCAACGCACGTCTCCGTCGGATGCTCAGCGAGCACCGTTGTTGAACTCGTCTCGATGCGTTTCACGGGCTGATACCACGGAAGCGCATTGAGGTTGCCCCATCCTTTCGCGTTGTCTTCGTCGGTCGCGCCGAGTCGCATGAAGTCATAGCTCGATGACATCGGCGAAAGCCGCACGGCGAACTCGCGCGTATCGCGGATGCGTCCGTCGGGATCGACGACGACCGGCAGCATCTCGGCAATTGGAGTTCCGGCGAGCTCACCCGGACCGAAGCGCGGTCCGGCCATCACAACGAGTCCGCCGCCAAACTTGCCGACGAACTCTTTCGTCATCTCACCGAAGCGGCTGCTGAGCGCCGAGGCCGGCATGTCACCGAGGAAGATGACGTCGTGCTCAAAGAACTGATGGCGCGGCAACGTGAGGGTCGGCAAGAAGAGTTCATTGGTCTCGCGCACGACCGGGTCCGACGACCGCAGGTAAGTACGGAAGCCGCGCAAGCCGACGAGCTTGTCTCGGTGAAAGACTTCTTTCACGAAACGCCATTCCCATGTTGGCTCGTACTCGGCGAAGAGCAGTCGCAAGAAGTCGTCGATGACGGTGACTTCGCGTTCGGCTCGATTGTTCTGCTCAACGATCTCGCCCGGCAGCGCGTCGACTTCTGCTGAGAAGACAAAGCGTCCGGCTTCTTGCGGAGTGAAGGGGAACTCCAGCAACTGCGACGGACCACTGAGCGTCACCGCCTTTTCGCCGACCGAGATCAGCTTTGCTTGATCGACTTTGTCGCCGCCCGCCTCAATTGCTTGAGCGAAGACTTTGACCGTCACGCTTTGCCCGGCGAGTTCATGCTGTCGCAGTGTAACAGTTACTACCGACTGCTCGGTCTTCTTCATCTTGAGCGACGTCTGCAAATCGACGCCGATATCAACGGCATGCGTTGCTCCGACACCGAGCGCAAACAACGGCACATTCAATCGCCGCGCGGCATCGAGCGGGGCAACTCCCGAGTTGTGATCAAAGTCGCTGACGACGAGCACTCCGGCCAAATTCGCAACGGGCCGACGTCGCAGATCTTCGAGAGCACTGCTGAGCGACGTTGTCTGACCGGTCGCGGCGTACTGCTTGAGGACATGCTCAACATCGAGCTTCTTGCCGGTATCGGTCGCGGCATCCGCAGACGCGAGCGACTGCACGTCGTCCGCATGTCCGAACTGAAAGAAGGCGAGATCAAACTTCTCGCTCAGCTTCTTGATCGTCTCGGCCTTATCAGTCTTGAGCCATGACTTCACGAGTTCCGAGCGGGTGATGGTCTCGTCGTCGTTCGCTTTGCCTTCAGGAGAGGGCGGCAATTCGATTGTTTGACTGAGCTTCGTCTTCAACTCGGGAGTGAGTTGATCGGCGATATTCATGCTGTCGGTGCCGTCGAGCAGCACCCACAACGCGGGCCGAGGATGCGACGAGAAGCTCACTTCGAGAATGGGGTCCGCGAGGATGAGTAACAAAAAGCACAGCAAGAACCCGCGAATGAAACCCAGCGCGATGCGGCGCGAGCGTTTCGCGCGCGGCTGATAGCGCAGGTAGAAGAGCCCCGACAAGAACGCCAATCCGAGGCAGCCGAAGAGCACCCATGCGGGGCCGTTCGCGGCCCAATCAGCACCGAAGGACCATTGCACGCGATCAATGGAATCGACCGCATCACGTCCAAGAAGTTTCGCAATCAGGTTGTGCATCGAGAGACCGGAGGGAGAAGAGGGCGGGGGAGCGCAGCGGATGATGAGCGAGGCGATGCGTGCGTGCGGGGATCTGCGTTTTCTGACCAGAAGAGTGGCACTGGATTGAGTCCGAGTGCAACTCGACGGGCCTAAGTCTGCGACTGAGCATTCGCGTCGAGCCAATCCCTCACATCTCGCAGTCGTTCGAAACTCAGCAAGTTCAACGACAACGATTCCAATTCGGCTGCATCGAGCTTGTTGATTCGCGCCTGCACGGTGCGCGGCACCTTGCCGAACTTCCTCTCAAGCAGGCTGACGACAACCTTAAAGATGCCGAGTCGAACGCCGCGCTGTTCTCCGCGTTGCACGCCGATCTCGATGAGTTCCTTGCCGCAGCGGGTCTCTTCTAAGGGAGTCAATTGGTCGAATAGCAGCATTTCGATTTCCTTCTTCGACTTGTCAGGGAGTCGTTGTTCGAACCAATCCACAAACACTTGCAGCAGCATGTCAACCTGTGATGGGTCGAGGTCGCACTGCTCGATCGCTCGATAGTAGCCCGCCGCGCGACGCTCCAACACATCGGTGTTGCTTTCCAACAGCGGCTTGAAGACCGCGACCATTGGATGCAGTGGTTCGCGTTGTTCAAGAGCCTGCAGGCAGTCGCGCAAGTTGTAGGTCTCGACGTATTGGCTCCAGGGCCGCGTCTTTGGATCGAGTGACCCATCACCGAAGATGATGATGCCGCGCACTCCGCGCATCCCGTTCTCTCGCTGAGTGCCGGTCATCGACTCGATCAGTCGCAAGTAGATCTCGGCGTCGCGCTGAAACTGGAACTCGATGATGATGAGGTCTTGAGTCGGATCGAGAGGCTCAATGAGGCAATCGGCAGTGCGTTGCAGCGCCTTCACTGTCACCGACTTCATGCGACACTTGCCGCGATAGGGCTCGCCAATGAGTTCGAAGAGCCACTTCGGATAAGTCTGAAAGATGAGATAAACTTGCTTGTCGGTTCTCATGTTGGCCCGATCGCATCATTCGACTCGCCGCACGCTATTTGCCGGCGCGACGCTCAATGGCTTCGACGAACTCTTTCGCTTCAACCAATCCGACTCCGGTTGCTGCTCGATACTGCTTGATCGCTTCGATCTTGTTGCCACTCGTGATCGCAGTGACGACTCCCGGCGGCACATTCTTGAACGGATCGAATTCGAGTCCTGCTTGTGCCAGCAGTAAGTCAACTTTGGCGTCGAGTTGCGACAATGCCGCAACTCGACGTTCAAGCGATTTCAAACGAGAGACGATCTGCAAAGTCGCGACGAGACCAAGAAGAAGCAGCGTACCAAACCATGATTCCATACCGACCTCTGCAATCAGTCTGAGTAGCACGGACTTCCTGTCCGTGCTGCCTTTTGCGAGTTCGTCAGCCTTAAGTCGGCGCCGTTAAGCACGGGCTTGAAGCCCATGCTACGACTGCTCAGACCGTCTCCTGACGCAGAAGCGAGCGTGCTGTTCTCGTCGAATGCAGCCACTACTTCGCGGTCACGATCACTCGCGACGAGTTGATCTTCACGTCCTTCAACGGACGATCGCCGCTGCCGGTCTTAACGTCGCCGATCGAGAGAGCGATCTTGAGACTCTCGTCATCAGCAGTCTTGCCGAAGACGGTGTATTGGCGATCGAGATGCGGGACTCGGCCCATGCAGACGAAGAACTGCGAACCGCCTGAGTTTGGGTCACTGGTCCGGGCCATCGACAAGACGCCGGCTTCGTGCAGCTTGTCGTTGAATTCGGCTTTGATCGTGTAGCCGGGGCCGCCAGTACCTGTGCCGAGAGGGCAGCCAACTTGAATGACGAAGCCCTTAATCACGCGATGAAAAATGATGCCGTTGTAATAGCCGATCTTCGTCAGCCCGATGATGTTCTTGCAGTGACCCGGAGCGACATCGGGATACAGATCGAGCAGCATCTTGCCCATCGTTGTGTCGAACTCGACTTGATACTTGTTCTTCGAGAAGTCGACGTCTTCAAGAGCCTTATCAACTTCAGCACGGCGATTCGCTGCCACAGGGAGACCTTTCAGAGGGATGAATCAAAGAGTCGCCGAACCCATTTCGGCGGGGCCGGACTATGGGGCTTCAAGATGTGACCAGCAACCGACGTCTTTGAGTCGCCTAACGTCATTTGAAGCAGCGACCGGTGCCTTCGAGGCAAGTTGATTGTGACGTCAGATTTCGACCAAGATCGGCTCGTCGTCTTGATTGTCGGGCGCTTGATGGGACCGGCGATAGGACGCAGAGGACCGATAGGACGAATGGAGCTTCTCAAAGAGTTCGCCGTCGGTCTTTCAGTCGCAACGACCTCACTCATTAAGGACCGCTTCGCCATGAATCTGCAAGACGATCGTTACCGTCAGTTCTGCCTCACGCGTGAGATGCTCGAGACGCCCCGCATCGTGTCGGCGTTCAATGCTTCGACGCAGCAGACGGTTGCCGCAGACATCGCGAAGGTCGGTCGTTTGCTGCTGACCGGTGAAGGATCGAGCCGCCTCTTTCCGGCGAAGTCGTCGATCACTCACGCGCGACGCAAAGGATGGCCGCTCGTGCTGCATACCGATGCCGGGCGGCAGTCTTGCGAGTACGACCTTGCGAACTGGGCCGTCTTCGCAGCATCGAACTCGGGCAAGACCGCTGAAGTCATTCGGCTCTTCGACAAGTTGCTGAAGGCCGGTCACTCGCAGCGCTACAGCTTGAGCGCGACTCCGAATTCGAAGCTTGAGGAAATGGCAACGCGCGGGTTCGTGCTCTCATGCGGCAAAGAAGAAGCCGTCGCCGCAACGAAGAGCGTCTTTGAGCAAGCGCTCTTCTATCGCTCGTTGCTGGAGCACGTTGCCGGCGCAGCGACGCTCGCGAGTCGCCTGCCCGAACTCTCGAAAGCGGTCGAGATCGCGCTCACGACGGCGATTGATCCCGCGATTACTCAGCGCATTGCTAATGCAGGCACGATCTATTGGGCGGGTCGCAATGACGGAGTTGCCGAAGAACTGACTCTCAAGACAAACGAGATCACGCGCAAGAAGTCGGACTTCCTCGAAGGGACTTATGCGGTTCACGGCATCGAAGAAGTGATGAATGCGAACGACGTGCTCTTATGGGTCGACCCGTATGAAGAGTCGGAGAGCAAGTTTGCCGAGTGCTTGCAGAAGGGCGTCGGCATGCAGGTGATCGCGATCTCGTCGCGCGCGACTTCGTTCCCGACGATCACCGTGCCTGATGTCGGCGATCTCAATTGCTTCGTCCAATTGGCTGCCGGATGGAACGTGCTCGTTGAAGTCGGCCTGCAACTCGGCATCAATCTCGATAAGCCGCAGCGTGCTCGCAAAGTCGGCAATGAGTTCGTCGGCTAGCTGCGCGTTACTGCTCGAAAGGCGCTTCAACGAAACGGCCTTTGAATGGCGATCGAACCCTCATCATTTGAGTCGCTCGTGCGTGCCGTCCTTCCGGGCTATGCCCTCGAACCGCACGGCTTGCACGGCATGGCGCATTGGGGACGAGTCTTTGAGAATGGCTGCCAATTGGCGGATGCAACTGGAGTCAGTCGCGACGTCGTGACGCTGTTCGCAGTGTTTCACGACTCGCGCCGACTCAACGACGGACATGATCCCGAGCACGGGATGAGAGGAGCAGCGCTCGCCGCAAGCCTGCGCGGCACGTTGTTTGAACTCAGCGACGAAGACTTCGAGCGACTGCACTTTGCATGCTGTTGGCACACCGATCAGACGCATCACGACGATCCGGTGATTCAATGTTGTTGGGATGCCGATCGACTCGATCTCGGGCGTTGCTTCATGGTGCCCGATCACCGGTTCTTGAATACGGCCGCCGCGAAAGAGAAGACGTTGTTCGATTGGGCCTACGGTCGCGGCGCAATGGAAGTTGTGCCGACTTGCGTTGCTTCACTATTGAATGAGTCTGCTCGCTAAGAGCGACTGATGAGTTCTGACTCGTTCGACGGACATCTTGTCCGTCGTACGTCATTCGCGGATCGCCGCCCGCCTTTCTTCGCTCAAACATCAGGAGCAACGCTCATGCTGCGTTTCGCTTTCTGGCAGTTCAGCCTTGCTGTGCTCGCACTCGCTGTAACCGGAGTTACAGCCGCTGCTCAAGAGGCTTTGCACTTCGAGACGGCGGTCAGACCGATCCTGAAGGCCCGCTGCTTTCACTGTCACGGAGAAGAAGAGAAGCCGAAGGGCGGGCTCGATGTGCGACTCGTCAAGTTCATCGCAAAGGGCGGCGAGTCGGGCTCGGCACTGAGTCCCGGCAAGTCGGCGATGAGTTTGCTTTGGCAGCGGATCGAAAGCGGCGAGATGCCGCCGACGGGCAAGCCGCTCTCGGACAAAGAGAAAGCAACGATCAAGAACTGGATCGATCAAGGAGCGAAGACCGCTCGACCCGAGCCGGAGACAATTGGCACCGAGTCCCATTGGTCCGACGAAGAACGCGGCTATTGGGCCTTTCAGCCAGTCAAACGCCCGCCGCTGGCGGTCGTGAAGCAGGCCGAGTTCGTGCAGTCCCCGATCGACGCGTTCCTGTTGAGCGCGCTCGAACAGCGCGGTCTCACGTTCTCTCCGAGTGCCGACGCGCAGACACTCGCGCGACGCTTGAGCTTCGATTTGCACGGACTCCCGCCGAGTCCCGAGTTCGTTGAGCAGTTTGCGAACGATCGGGCGACCGACGGAGCCGCTGCCTATGAGCGACTCGTTGATGAACTGCTCGCGATGCCGGCTTATGGCGAACGCTGGGCGCGGCATTGGCTCGATGTCGCAGGCTATGCAGACAGCGACGGCTACACCGAGAACGATCATGTCCGGCAATGGGCTTATCGCTATCGCGACTATGTGATCCGTTCGCTCAACGACGATAAGCCGTACTCGCAGTTTGTCATTGAGCAACTTGCCGGTGACGAACTGCTGACTCCGCCCTTTAAGAGTTTGACGGGCGAAGATGCTGATCGACTGACCGCAACGGGCTTCCTTCGCACGGCGCCGGACGGGACCGGTGAAGGCGGCGTCGATCAGAATGTCGCGCGCAACGACGTCATCGCCGAGACCATCAAGATTGTGTCATCTTCGTTACTCGGCATGACGGTCGGCTGTGCTCAGTGTCACGATCACCGCTACGACCCAATCTCGCAAAAGGACTACTACCGCTTTCGAGCGATCTTCGAACCGGCACTCGATTGGAAGCAGTGGCAGGCGAAGGGTGCGCGGCAAATCAATATGTGGTCGGCAGCAGAGATCGAGGCCGCCAACAAAGTTGATGCCGAACTTCGCGACATCGAGAAGCAGCGACTGGAAGAACTCGACGGCATCGTGAACGGCGTCTTCGAAAAGGAAGTCGAGAAACTGCCGAGCGAGCAGCAAGCGATCGCTCGCGAAGCCCGCAAGACCGCTGCCGACAAACGCACGCCCGAGCAACTGCAACTCATCAAGGCGCATCCGAGTCTCAATGTCGATCGCGGCAGCGTTTATCTCTACGTGCCGGGCCGACTGAAAGACTTCAACAAGAAGTGGGAAGAGACAACGACTCAAACAAAGGCGAAGCGACCGCCAGAGAGTTTCGTTGCCGCGTTCTTTGAACCGCTCGGACATAAGCCGCCGACGCACGTCTTCTTTCGCGGTGAGTTCAATCAACCGCGCGAGACGGTCACTCCGAGCGACCTCAGTGTGTTGCCGATTACAGGCGCCATTGCTGACGACGATCCCGCGATTCCGACGACGGGAAGACGTCTCGCTTTCGCTCGACTGCTAACGAGCGGGCAGCATCCGCTCGTTGCGCGCGTGATTGTGAATCGCGTTTGGATGCATCACTTCGGTCGCGGGCTCGTGCCGAGTGCCGGTGACTTCGGCTTGCTCGGCGAGCGACCGTCGCATGCCGCATTGCTTGATTGGCTTGCGGATGAGTTCGTGCGCAGCGGATGGCAGCTTAAGTCGCTGCATCGTCTGATCGTGACGAGCACCGCTTATCAGCAGCGCTCGCAGATCGTTGATGGCTCGCCCGCAGCGCAAGCCGATCCCGACAACCGCTTGCTGTGGCGCATGCCGGTGCGGCGACTCGAGTCAGAAGCCATTCGCGATGCACTGCTTGCTGTGACCGGCTTACGACGGACCGAGATGTATGGCCCGGCCTCGGTCGTGAACCCCGATGACGTCGGGCAGATCATCGTCGGTAAGGCAACGCGCGACGGAAACGGCATCCTCGTTGCGAAGCTCGAAGACAGTCCCGATCAGCTTCGGCGGAGCATCTATGTGCAAGTCCGCCGGTCAATGCCGCTCGGCATGCTTGAGCCGTTCGACATTGCGTCGGTCGTGCCGAATTGCGATCGCCGCTCGACATCAACGGTCGCACCGCAAGCGTTGCTGATGATGAATAACGAAGTGGTGCTGCGGATGTCGGAGAAGTTCGCCGCGCGAGTACATGCAGATGTCGGAGACGATGTTGCCACTCAAGCACGCCGCGCATGGCTGCTCGCCTTCGGGCAAGCAGCGAGCGAAGCAGAGGTCGCGAGTGCCGCCGCACTGCTGACCGCACAACGCACGCACTTCGAGCAAGTCGCCGCCGCAAGCGCCGGTAAGCCCGCAACGCCGAACGCGCCCGCTGTACTGCCGCCGAATCAGCAAGCTCTCGCGACATTGTGTCAGGCGCTCATTTCGTCGAACCGTTTCTTGTACGTCGACTAAGCTCGACCTTTGCCATCGTTTTGGAGTGCGGTAATTCATTACCGCTTTCTATTTCGCCGGAGG
>CAZNMS010000071.1:0-6915 GCA_964573505.1 uncultured Planctomycetaceae bacterium
GGGTCGGGTCTACGAAATTTGGAAATTGGCGAGAGGGAGTCTTCGTTCGCAGATTGGGCGTCGGTCTCGCCAATTTCGAAATTTCGCAGACCCGACCCCTCGTTGCTGGTGCTCTCGGTCTCGAAGAAGAAGACCAATTGCGTGACTCGCGGTCCGGCGGTGATGTCGAACTCAAAGTCGCTGCCGTCGCTGCCGACGAGCGTGATGTCCTCAGTGATGTCGTCGAGACAAATCAGAGCACGCAGTTCGTCGTCAGCAATGATGGGTCCGGCTTCGAAGTCGACCACTTCGGCGGAGCATGTCATGTTTGTTACAGCGGGCTCGGCGTCGGGCTCGCTGATGACGATTTCGGGAGCGACCGCCACTAGCTCACAGTCATCGCTGAGATCGTCGCCGCACTCGTCGTCATTCAATGAGGCATCGACTGCGGCCTCGGCCGGAGCGATCGGCGATGTCGGCTCGTCAAAGGGCGAGCCGAGTTCTTCGACCGTATCGCCTTCTTCGTTCGATTCGCTGAGTGCTTCGAGTTCGATGTTGATCGCGAGCAGCTCATCGTCTTCGACGAACGGCTCTGTAATTTTTGCGTCAGCCTCGAGTAGCTCGGCGAGTTCGATGTCGCGGGCGACTTCATCCGCGTCGAGGTTGAGTTCGAGGTCAACGATCTCAGCTACTGCCTGCGGGTGAGTGCTGAGCTGCTCAACGTGCTCGATCGACTCTTCAACGAGTCGCTGAGCGGCGGCGAGTCGCGCGTCGATGTCGTCTTCGAGTTCCTGTTCGAACTCGTGACTGGGGTCGAAGGCTTCGACCAGTTCGCTCGTGACGACTTCGCTTTCGGGCGTCATCTGCCACAACGGATTCGAGCAGGGCGTTTCAATCTGCTCGTCAGCAGACCCGGCATAAGCGGGCTCGAAGGTTGCGACAGCAGTCTCGGATTCAATCGCTCGACCGAGCGTGAAGCGGGCGGCGTCTCGCATGGCGCGAGACCACTGCAAACCGATCGCGACAAACGGGTGCTCGGGTTCAAGGTGCTTGACCCATTCGAGACACGACTCAGCCTGCTCGGGCGAGTCAGCGGTCCATGCGAGCCAAAGCCAAACGTCGGCACTGCGCGGATTGTCTTTCACGGCCGCTTCGAGATGCAGCTTTGCCAAAGGGCGATTGCCTGCGGCTGCGGCTCGAATGCCTGCTTCTAATAACGACGTTGACTCGGCGACTGGCATGCTGCGGCCCCCACTTGGACTTCAATGAAGTGCGAAGGAGTGCCGGGCTCGCTGATTGAAAGCGGTGTGACAGTCACGGAGTTGTGGAAAGCTGTCACTGCGATTCCGGCTTTCAAACCTATCCCGCAGAGATAAATGCGGAGGGATGTCGCATCCCTCCTCAGGACAGAAACCTCGCAGCTCAACGCTTTGGCGCAGTCGTGCCGGATGCGCTTACTGTCGAACCAACTTAGGAGGCACTTCTCCTACCGTAAGTGCGTTGGGATTTTCCTCCGACGCCAGTCCGCGCGTCTCAGCAGGTATCCAACGGTCGCAACGAGCAAACGAGTCCTGCGGATGGAGACAGCGTTGCACAGCGCGTCGGGGTCTTTTGTTGGCTCGATCGAATCTCGGTGGTTTGCTCTCCACCGACCCTGCGTCGGCGGGAGCACGACTGGTCGGCTAGCAACGCCCATCATCGGGGTGTCTATCGCTCTCCACCGACCCTGTGTCGGTGGAAGCAGCGACTGGGTAGCTAAGGCTCGTTCGAGGAACTTCGTTTTCAGCAAGACGACGACATTCGACTGCTTCGCAAGAACTCTGATTTCGAGATCGTTAGCCACACAGTCGTTGCTCCCACCGACACGGGGTCGGTGGAGAGCGAGATGAACGGGATATGCGGACTGCGGTGTTAGCTCGCCAGTCGTTGCTTCCACTGACGCGGGGTCAGTGGAGAGCGGTCTCGCGCTGACGATATTGACCCTCATTTTTGGAGAGACGTAGAGTCCGACGCCTTCGCGGAAGACGGCTCATTGCTCACCTCGGAACTCGGACGAGAATTTGAGGTAGCCGAAATCGTCAGATTTCGGGGCCGTAGTGACTGCGTCCGAAGTCTCACGACTTCGGCTACAAGGATTCGCGCACGTCGCGCGACGAACGGCGTTGCCGCATCTCTTTCGAAAGTTTTTCGGCATGGAAGCCGTGCTCTCAGAACCGCTCGGGCTTCCGGTCTTGTTGCCAGCGGAAGCTCAGTTCCGCTGCCCCGATGAGCCGCACACGATCTCTCGATCGGTGCATCTCGCGCGGCTTGCAGCCTTCTATCCGAAGTGCCGCCACTGCCAGCATCGGCACGACACCGGGCATCTCCCTCCGACCGTCGTCGAGCAGATTCAAGATGTCGAACGACAGCGCGCTCCTCAGCGATCGCTCTTTCAGACAGACGGAGTGCGCGGGGTCTTTCACAACGAACTGACTCCCGCGATCGCCGGTCGCATTGCCGGAGCACTCGCCAGTGTGTTGTGGGAAGCGGTGCCGCTGACCGCGCGAAGTACGTTGAGTCCCGGAGCCGTCGTGAAGCGCGCCGGGCCGATGATCGCGATCGGGTATGACGAGCGGCCTTCGTCGCCGGTCTTGTTCGCGCTGGTCGCGGACTCGCTGAGGATGATGGGCTGCGAAGTGGTTGATCTCGGACAAGTGTCGCGCGCCTGCTTCACGTTTGCCGTCGATCACTTGCAAGCTGCCGGGGGAGTTTTTGTGACAGGCGCGGGCTGCGACGCTTCTTGGAACGGACTCGATCTCGTCGGCACCGGAGCACTCCCGCTGTCGTTCGGAACGGGGCTCGAAGAGATCGAACGACGAGTCGCTGACGGGTACTCGCGACCGACTCGCCGCGCGGGGTTTCAACGCTCGTTTCAGCCGCTCGTGCCTTATGAGCCGAGCTTATGGAAACACTTTCACGCGCTGCGTCCGCTGAAGGTCGTCGCTGCCATTCGGCCTCGGACCGCGCGAGAGACTCTGCGCCGGTTGTTCGCGAAGTTGCCCTGCGAGCTTATTGAGATCGAGACGATGGCCGGCTCTCAAGCTCCGATCCGACAAGCGGCGTTGCTCAGCAGCATCACTCAGCGAGTCGCTCGCGGCGGTGCTCACTTAGGCGTGCTGATCGACGACGACGGCTGCCGGTGCCAGTTCACCGACGAACGAGGTCGAGTGATCGACGGCCTGCGCCTCGCAACGTTTCTGAGTAAGGCTCAACTGGCGAGCAATCCTCACGCGACGATCTGCGCGAAGGCGCCGTTGTGCGAGGGACTGAAGGCAGCACTCAAAAGCAGCAACGTGATCGACGCCGGAGAAACGGTCGGCAGTCTCGGTCAAGCGATGAGAGGCAGCGGCGCGGTGCTCGGCGTCACCAGCAACGACACCGTTTGGTGGCGCGAGTCGTGCCCGACGGCGGACGCAATCCTGACGCTCGCGCGCGTCCTGCAAGCGCTGAGTCGTAGCGACGCCGCGTTCTCGGCCGTGCTGCCGAAGCGCGTTTGAGTGTCGGCCTGACTTGAGTTGTTTAACGGCAAGCCGAAGGCGTCGCCGTCAGTGACCAGCAACAGTGACTCGGGAGTCGCGCCTCTCTGCCCGCATTCGAGATGCAATCAAAGTTGCAGCCCCGATCGAATCGCCGCAGGCACGCTCTCCACTGACCCCGTGTCAGTGGAAGCAACGACTGGTCGGCTAGCAACGAAGTCCACAAGCCGCGTTCGTCTCGCTCTCCACCGACCCCGTGTCGGTGGAAGCAACGACTGGTTGGCTAGCGACGCAGTCCATGAACCGCGTTCGTCTCGCTCTCCACCAACCTCGTGTCGGTGGGAGCAACGACTGATTGGCTACCGATCTCGAAGTCAGAGTTCATGCGAAGCAGACGACGGGCGTCCTTCGCTGATGCGGGGTTACTCGAACGATCCTTAGCTGACCAGTCGCGGCTTCCACCGACGCGGGGTCGGTGGAGAGCGAAACACACAGCGCGGATCGGCGTTGCTAGCCCACTAGTCGTGCTCCCACCGACGCAGGGTCGGTGGAGACCGAAGCCGTGCTGCCGAAGCGCGTTTGAGTGTCGGCTTTTGCTCCGCAAAAGCTGCCTTTCGCGGAGCGAAAGGCGACGATCTCAGCGGACGCGGAAGACTTGCACGCGTTGCTTTCGTGCCTCTTGCAGTTCGTCTGGGCTGACGTCGTCGAGCAGCACGAAGTCGCTCGGGCGATAGCTCGGCGCTGAGACTGGCGAGAGTGAGTCGCGGACTTCTTTGTACTGCCGACGAAAGGTCTCGCTGACAAAGGCATGCGGTCCGGCGACGACGTAGACCGGCAGCTTGTTGTTCCGCTGCGGACTCGGTCGCGCGAACGAGAGATCGGTGACGGGGCCGACGAGGCAGTCGTCTGCGGTCAGATGAAAGAACAAACCGGGCTCGGCATAGACATAGACCAGTTGCCGGATGCCCTCGATCGACGGCCCGTCTTTGTTGTCCGCGCGAATGGCCGTCAGCACTTTGTTCGCGACGGCGGCCAGCTCGTTGCGCGGTCGGCCTCCGACGAAGCCTTTGCGATAGGACTGCGAAAGGCTCAGCGACAACACCATCAAACCGACAAGCAGCGTGAGCCGCCGGCGCAACGGCCATTTGCTCGACAAGTTCCGCACGGCGAGCTTGCCGGTCAGCAGTCGAATGATGGCCGATCCCACTCCGATGTAACCTGCAATACAGAGCGGGAGCAGCAGGCGCGGATAGGGTCGATAGAACGGAGTTGCGAGCAGCAGGCCGATGATCCATGCGAGGCTCATCCACAAACCGAGCCACTGCGACCAATCGGCGGGGCGCTCTCGACTGCGATGTTCGAGCACGCGGCTGCCCCAGTCGGTCAACGGCCACAGGACGAGCACGACGACCGGGTCGAGCACCAATGCCGACGTCAGCCATGCGGTCATGAGCACGACTCCGAGCGTCGGGATGCGCTGAGTTGCTGGCGAGTCGACCGTGCTCGGTGCGGAGTTAATGAGCGGTGCCGCGCCTGAGTCAGCGTTGCTACTTGCCCCCGCGTTCCACGGGGAACGGTCTGCCCCATTTGCCTTCGCTGCGCTGCTGACCGAATCCCCCTTTTCGTTCCCCGTGGAACGCGCGGCTCGAATCACCGCCGTCGCGAGGAATGGAGCGAGCAAGACTCCGAGCAGCGTGACCGGTCCGGCGAAGTGCTTCTGCACGGCTTGATGCCGCCGAAACGCCGGCAGCCACTCGGCCCCGCTATGCACGTATTGGCGATGATTCTTCGCGACGGCTCCGTAGCCGCCTTGATCCTGCAAGCCGATGAGCACCGGACTCCATACGGCGGCCGCTGTAAGAATCGTGACAGCCAGTCCGAGACAGATTCGCAATGCGATCGGATGCGCTGCCGGTTGAGGAGCGTTGCCGGCGTCTCTCGGGTTCGTCGTAGTCGTCGTTGCAGATGTCGTCGTCGGCAGCGGCAGTTGCTCGCGGCAGCAGAGACGAGCGATGAGTCCGGCGGCGGTCGTGCCGCTAACGCCGATCGCGAGCGCGAGCCATCCGTTGTACTTCGTCGCCCATGCAAGACCCGCCGCGACTCCGCCGAGCACGCAGTACCCGAAGCTCACGCGCTGCGACGCTCCCCGAGTGGAACTGACGCAATCCCCATCGGGCTCGTCCCGATGGTCCTCTGCCTCATGGCTACGGGAGCCATTCGAGGCATCGGTAGCCACGAGGCAGCTAACCATCGGGGCAAGCCCGATGGGGACTAGCCCATTACTTCGCGCCTCGAATCGCGAGCCCCCGTCCTCCTCCTCGCTCAGTCCGCGATGCAGCCATCCGACGGCGAGCATCAAGAAGAAGACGAGCGGCACGTCGGTCAGTGCCGAGCGGCTGAAGGCGATATGAAAATCGCTCAGCGCCAAAAGGCATGCTCCGGCCATTGCCGCCGGAGCATCGAACCAGCGGCGGCTCAGCCACCAAACAACGGGGATGCTTGCCGTCCCCAAAAGGATGCCGGGCAGCAGCGGCACCCAGCGCGCATTGCCGCCGAGAATGATCGACCACTCAATGAGATTCGGGAGCAGCGGCGGCGCGTAGAGATGCCGCGCGGGGTACGAGTAGCCGCCATCGGGGAACAGCAAGTTCGAGGCGTAGACGCCTTCGTCAAAGTGCTCGATCGCGAGGCCGCTCAACGGGACGACTCGCAACACGAGTCCGATCGCAGAGAGCAGCGCCAGCAAGAGCCACTCGGTTCGAGAGGTCGCATCCGTCGCAGATGGCCGAGCAGAGTTCGGCAGTGAGTCAGCCACAAGAAGTATCCGTCGCGAGGAGCAAGCAATGAGTGGTGCGCTGATGAAGCTACGAGCGAGAAGAGTAACGCCTCTGCCGGAGCAACGACCTCAATCTTGGAGTGCTCCGGCTCGACGGAGCCCTCCATTTCAGCGGCACGTCGATCGGTCATTGATGAAGAACTTCACCGTCACCATCAGCTCGGCAGTCGCCATCATCCCGCGTCGACTGCTCGCGCCGTCTGCGTCTTCGCGAAGGCGCGTAACACAAAGATGGGAAGACAAAAGACATGAGCCAGTCGAAGTTGCTTCTGACGGCATCGCAACTGAGTTCATGAAAGACGCGCGCCGCTTACATGGAGGGCTCCGCCGGGTCGGAGCACTCCAAGGTTCTTCACCGGGCGGGCCGGCATGATGGGTGAGGAACAGTGGTACGACGGACTTGTAGTCCGTCGAACGTCGTGAAGAGCGACGGACTGCAAGTCCGTCGTACCCCAAACTGGAAGTGTTCCTCACGAGCAGGAGCCAGTCGAAGTCGCATCTGACGGCATCGCAACTCAGTTCATGAAAACCGCGCGCCGCTTACATGGAGGGCTCCGCCGGGTCGGAGCACTCCAAGATGGTTCG
>CAZNMS010000071.1:7015-25053 GCA_964573505.1 uncultured Planctomycetaceae bacterium
CGCGCGCCGCTTACATGGAGGGCTCCGCCGGGTCGGAGCACTCCAAGATGGTTCGGTAGACGTTGTTCCGAGCCACTCTCACATTCCGAACGCCGTCTTGCGACGCGTGATCGCGGACTTCTCTTCTTCACTCACGGAGTGCTTGCCATGACTCGAAAGCTGCTGGCGTTGATGACTCTCTTGCTGCTCGCGACTGTCGGACTCTCGACCGCATTGGCTGCCGAGCAGTGGCAAGCCGGAGTCGCGCGCATCGTCATCACTCCCGACGAGCCCATGTGGATGTCGGGCTATGGCGGTCGCGATCACGCGGTTGAAGGCAAGCTGCATGACCTCTTTGCCCGAGCGGCCGCGCTCCGCAGTCCCGATGGCACGACGAACGTCTTTGTGTCGCTCGACCTCATCGGAGTGCCGGTGAAGATGGCGCAGCTCGTCTCGGCTGAGATCGAAAAGCAGCACAAGCTCCCGCGCCGCGCGTTGATGTTTGCTTGCTCGCATACTCACTGCGGACCGGCGCTCGATGAGAAGCTCAGCCACATGCTCGCGATGAAGGACGAGGATTGGGCGCAGGTCCGCAAGTATCAGGCGGTGCTCAATCAGAAAGTCATCAAGGTCATCAACGACGCGCTTGCTGATCTCAAGCCGGCAAAGCTCTCGGTCGGAAACGGCAAGTGCGGCTTCGCTTCGAACCGCCGAGCACCCATTGGCACCGGCCCGTTCGACCATCAAGTTCCGGTGCTCCGCATCGACTCGCCCGAAGGCAAGCTGCGCGGAGTCGTCTTCGGTTATGCCTGCCACAACACCGTGATGGGGTTCTATCAATGGAGTGGCGACTACGCGGGAGCTGCTCAACTCGCTCTTGAAGACCGACATGCCGGCGCGGTCGCGATGTTCTTCACCGGCTGCGGAGCGGACCAAAACCCGCTGCCGCGCCGCAAAGTGGAACTCGTTGAGAAGTACGGTCGCATGCTCGCGGCGTCCGTCGACGACGTGCTGACGAGCGGCTCGATGAAGCCACTGACCGGCTCGCTCTCGTCGCGCTTCGAAGAGATCCCGCTCGAACTCGCCGTGATCCCGACGAAGGAAAAGCTCGAAGCCGAAGCCGCCGGGACTGACCGCTTTCTGCGTGCGCGAGCGAAGCTGCTGCTCGAACAAGTCGCGAGCGAAGGCGCGGTGCGCAAGACCTATCCGTATCCGATTCAGGTTTGGAAGCTCGGCAACGAAGTCACATGGGTCGCGCTCGGGGGCGAAGTCGTCATCGACTACCAGTTGCGATTGAAGCGCGAACTCGGCGAGCTCAGCACATGGGTCACCGGCTACGCGAACGACGTGATGGCCTACATCCCGTCCGAGCGAGTACTGACCGAAGGCGGCTACGAAGGCGAGACGTCGATGATCTACTACCAGTTGCCGTCAAAGTGGAAAGCCGGACTCGAAGATCAAATCGTCGGGACCGTGCGGAAGCTCGCGGCGGAGAAGTAAGGCAGACGCAAAAACTTGGAGTGCTCCGGCTCGACGGAGCCCTCCAGTTCAGCGGCGCAGATGCCATGAGCAATCATCGAAGCCGCCGTCAGACAGACGCACCGCGTTGTCTTGAGTTTGAAGAAAGGCATTCACGCCAACGCCTCCTTGAGACGCTGACTTCGTCTGATACTGGAGATCGCTGTGCCGCTGAGATGGAGGGCTCCGTCGAGCCGGAGCACTCCAAGGAAAACGCTCGCAGTCACTCCATCTTTGGCGGTCGCCCCATGAGCGAGGCCGTCGCGGCGACCGGATGCTTGCCTTCGAAGAGCACCGCATGCACTTCGCGCGTGATCGGCAGATCGAGGTGATGCTTCTGCGCGAGCGCATGCACGGAGCGCGTCGTGCGAACTCCTTCGGCGACGGCGGCCATCTGACCGAGGATTTGTTCGAGCGTCTCGCCTTTGCCGAGTCGCTCGCCGACGTGCCGATTGCGGCTATGTCGGCTGATGCAGGTCGTGATGAGATCGCCCAGTCCCGCGAGTCCGAAGAGCGTCGTCGGGTCTGCTCCGAGTGCCGAACCGAAGCGCGTCATCTCAGCGAGTCCGCGCGTCATGAGCGCCGACTTCGCGTTGTCGCCCAGTCCGAGCCCATCACAAATCCCGACCGCGATCGCGAGCACGTTCTTGAGCGCTCCGCCGAGTTCGACGCCGACGATGTCTTCATTGGTGTAGATCCGAAAGCGGTCGGTGTTGAAGACGGTCTGCACCTGCTTCGCGGCTTCAAGATCTCGAGACGCCGCAACGACGCTGCACGGCATGCGATTCGAAAACTCTTCGGCATGACTGGGCCCGCCGAGCACGACAACGCGCGGCGTGCCGAGCACTTCCGAGATGATCTCGCTCGGTCGCGCGAAGGTCTCGTTTTCGATGCCTTTGATGACGCTCACGACGATCGGATTGCCGGTGACAAAAGGCCGCACTCCGGCCAGTCCCTCGCGTAGAAACGCGGTCGGGATTGCCGCGACGAGCATGTCTGCTCCCTGCACTGACATGCCGAGATCCGAGCTGATCACAACTCCGTCGGGGATGCGGATGCCGGGCAAGAGGCGGTGATTCTCGCGCGTGCGGTGCATGTCAGCGACGAAGTCAGCGTTGCGCGCCCACAGCGTGACGTTGAGTCCCGAACGATCTCCGAGCAGCACCGAGCAGCCCGTGCCCATTGCTCCTCCGCCCAAGATGGTGATCTTCATGATGAGTCGATTCTGCTAGTCGATCCGGTCGTAGCGATGTCACGGCAGCGAGTTTTGCAGTGCGGCGACTTGCAGTTTGCCGGTCTCGAAAACGCGACCTAGGTTGAAAGCGATTGAGTGGCGTTGTGCCGGAGCCGTGCATTGCACCGTAGCGAGTTGAGGGATCGGCGGATCGAAATTGATCAGTAGCCGAAATCGTGAGATTTCGGACGCTGGTGCCGAGCCTCCGAACTCTGACGAGTTCGGCTACGGGAACCGCGATCGCTGACCGGGAGATCTCTTCTGCCGCTCGCCATTGGGATCGGCACTCATTGCGATCTCGTCGGCAGTTTCACGACTGCGGCGGTTCGCCGGTGCTGATTCTCAATGACTACCACTCGTCTCGACGAAGTGTTTTTGTGGAACACTGCGGGCCGAACGCAGCGTCCTTCGGAGGATTCTTAATGGAAGCCGCAACCCTTCAACAGCCGCTCATGGGCACCGAGTTCGTCGACCGTCGTCGGTCATTTGGCGGACATCGACCGGACGGTCCCGAGCGTCGTCAGTTCCGCGACGGCAACTTGTCGCTCGACCCCGCCGTGAGCGAACTTCAAGACGCGATCGACGGCTACAAGATGACTAATCATCGCCGCTTCATCACGACTCAAGAGCTCTATGACGTCATCTATGACCTCGGCTATCGCAAACTCGACTAAGAGTTTGTTCGAGTCGTCGTAGCATGGGCTTCTAGCCCGTGCTCTGCGGCAACAGTCAATCGACCGCGAACATCCAGCAGGCAGCACGGACTGGCAGTCGATGCTACGACGACTGCATCTCGTCGCTGATTAGTGAACGCATTTGCTTGCATCCAATCTGAAGCGAGTGGCGTTCACGGCCGCTCGACTTTGACGGCGAGCCACTCCGGTTGAGACGCGTGATCGCCGCGCATGGTCGGCATGGAATCAAAACTACGCGCTGATTCCTCTCATCGGCTTGACCTCTTTTGCAGATCCTCAATAGGGTCGCAGGCATCGAAGACCTCTGATGCCGTGCGCGTTTGCCCGTCGATGTCTTCGACTATGAACGCGATCGCGTTCCGGCTCTTGCTGTGAAGCCATTGAGGTTCGAAACGGGTCATGAAACCGATTCGCCGAGTCGCGGTGCTGATCGAAACAACGCGGGCCTTCGGGCGCGGCTTGATCGAGGGTATTGCCGATTACAGCCGGGACTGCGGGCATTGGTCGATGTACTTCGAACCGCAGGCATTGGGCGCGGCCGCGCCTCCGTGGTTCGCGGACTGGCAGGGTGACGGCATCCTCGTCCGCATTGACGATCAGAAGATGGTCGACTCGGTACTCGCGACGGGACTGCCGGCGCTCGACGTGCGCGGTCGACTCGATTCGCCATTGCCGTTCATTGGTAGCGACAACGATCTCATCACGAAGCTGGCGTTCGAGCACTTGCAGGAGCGCGGTCTGAAGCAGTTCGGTTTCTGCGGAATCGTTCCGGGACTCATCCGCGCCATCGACAAGCGGCGCGAAAAGTTTGTGGAACGAGTCACTGGATCCGGCGCGGTTTGTCATGTCTTCGAACCACCGAAGCCGAGCCGTGTTTCACGTGCCGAAAAGGTTCCTGCAAACCCGACCGCGATCGACTGGGAGACCGAGCAAGAGGCACTCGCGCATTGGGTGCAGTCCCTGCCGAAGCCGATTGGCATCATGGCTTGTCACGACCCGCGCGGTTATCAGCTTGTTGATGCGTGTCGCCGAGCGGGCGTCAGTGTGCCGGACGAAGTGGCGATTGTCGGAGTCGATAACGATCGCGTCTTGTGTCAGATGGCCGACCCGCCGCTGACGAGCGTCGAACCCGACGGCAAACGCATTGGCTACATCGCTGCTCAATGGCTCGACCGCATGATGAATGGCGAGCCGGGCCCGCCGGCGCAAGTGCTTGTCGAGCCGCGCGGTCTGATCGCGCGACGTTCTTCAGACATGCTCGCGATTGCCGAACAAGACGTCGCGCAAGCGGTGCGCTTCATTCGCGACAATGCCTGCAAAGGCATTCGCGTGCCCGATGTTGTCCGAGCAGCAGCGATGTCCCGCAGCGTGCTCGAACGCAAGTTCCGCCGAGTCGTCGGCAGAACGCTCAAGGACGAGATGCTGCGAGTGCAGGTTGAAGCTACTCGACAACTCTTGAGCGATACCGATCTCGGTCTTGCCGAGATCGCTCGCCGCACCGGCTTCACGTGCGACAAGTATTTGAGCGACGCCTTCTTTCGGCAGACGGGTGAGAGGCCGACGTCATATCGGCAGCGGTTCCGCATCGTGAGTCAGGGATGAAGTTCCGCGCGGTCATGTTGCGTGAATGGAGTAATTGTTCTGACACCTTTAAAAAGAAGGTCGGGGAACAAGATCGAGCATCGTCGGCAAGGAACCAAAGCAGAGCGTGAGTATCGAGTAGCAGCTTCATTCCATGTACTCGCGCAGGTCTTCAAGCGGCGCATCAAAGTCGTCTGCCATATGGATCAATCCAGAGCAACTTCCGGCTCTTGGAACACTTCGAAAGGGCAGATCAGGAGGAATCGCAACGAGCCGAACGCGCCAACCAGTGCGGTCTGCAATCACAACGCCGTCACCTGAAACAGCGGCGGCGAAGAGTTGCGGCAACTGGTCCGTCGCATCATCCAACGTGAGCAGAGTCATGACATTGGTCCTGATAGAAGCGAAGGAAGAAGGTCGCACTCAGAGTTCATGTTGTTGCGGCATGCTCAAGCACTCTGCGGCGCTGCAGCGTCATGCACTCCGCCGGGCTGAGGCGGGCGATAGCTCACCACTTCGTAGATGCCTTTGATGACGGCGGGGACGTTGACGATCAGCCCGAATCCCGCCCCGACAACAAGCATGCCGAAAGCAAACATGCTCAGTTGATCGTTCGGGTTTCTGGAGAAATGACCCAGTGTTGAGAACGGGTTCGTGACATCTATCAGCGAGTAGCCGTAACTCCAATGGGTCCATCCGAGGAACAGCGGGATGTACGGCACCATCATCGAGATCGAGGCAACGAGCAGAGTGATGACGCGGCAATGTGCCGGTCGAATTTGAGCACTCACGAGATGCAGCCAACGTCCGATCGCGGATGCGAAGCTGACATAGATCACGACATACAGAGCGAGCCCATTGAGTTGCATCATCCATCCGTCGTGTCGGCTCGTACCAACGAACATGAAGACGTTGCCGAGCAAGCACACAAGGGCCAACAAGCTCAAGAAAAACGCATAGCCGCGCGATCCCCCCGGAAGCAGAGTCGCTTTCAAGAATCCAAAGAGCTTCGACTTCGGAATCTGCCGCCGAACTCGCCGCGACATGAAGTCCAATTCCGTTGCGATGAAGAGCCCCATCACTCCAATGAAGATCGTCGACATCAGCATGAGCCCTCCGATGAGGTCATCATCCAATGACGCGAGTGAAGTCAGTGCGTAGGCGGCATAGCCAGCAAGCAGAACCCACTGCGAACCCAGCAGCAGGACGCAAGCGACACGAATGCCGGTGCTGCGATTGTCAGCCTCAAAGGTGATGCGCGATTCGGCGATCTTCTGCAGCAGATTGAAGACGCCTAAGAACGCGATGAAGAACGCGAAGCAGCCCCACCAAAAATCGCTGTCGTCGAACGGCATCGATTCGAACATCACCATCGAAGCAAAGGCGAAGCTCCCGCAGGCTTGCCAAAACAAGAGCCCCAAAATGCCGAGCGTATTGAGTGTCGCCCACTGCTTATTACTGCTCACCGAACTGAGCATGATGCTGAAGATGCACGCGAAGACGGCCCAAAAGAAAATCGCGACGAGCAAGAAGACCGTGACCAGTAAGTCAAAGCCTTGCAGCAACGACGTGAAGGCGATGAAGGGCGCGATCGCCGAATAGAACAGAAAGACTTGCACGACCGCGCTGCACAACTTGCCGAGCACGATCTTCTTCGGCGACAGGTTTGAGATCGTGAGTAGCTCGAACGTCGAGAGTTCATTCTCAACCTGCATACTGCGAAACGCGGTGAAGGGCACGATGAAGAGCACCGCGAATTCGAGCACGAACACATAGCACATCACGAAGAAGCGGCCGGGCGCGCCATACTCGATCGCCGGTCCAGCAAACATCACTCCCATTGAGGAGATGAGCCATGAAACGAGCAGCAGCAGCATGAACGTCACAACGAATTGGCGACTCTTCAACGCTTGCCGCGCTTCCTTCACCAGAATCGGATTGACGTAATCGGTGAGCTTGTCGGCGAGTGCGATCAGTTTGGCTTCGTAACTCATTGAACGACTCCTTTCGTGATCGTCATGAAGGCGTCTTCGAGTGTTTGAGTCTTCGTCGCGAACTCAACGAGCGGCAGTTTCTCTTCAATCATCTTGCGTAAGAGTTCTTGCTGTCCTTCGTCGTCACCGCCGAAGTCGAACGTCGCTCGTCCGGACCCGCATTGCACTTTCTTGACGAGCGGTTGTTCGAGCAGCCAGCGCTGCAAATGCTCGGTGACGTCTTCGCCGGTCGCTGCCAATCGCACTTGCAGAGTGCGACTCGTGACGTGCCCGGCTTCTTTGCGCTGCTGCTCGGAGATCTCTTGAATCGTGCCATAGGCCAGAATTCTGCCGGCCTCGATGATCGCGGCTGAGTCACAGATCTCGCCCAATTCCGTGAGGATGTGCGAGCTGATCAAGATCGTCTTCTTGAGGTCTCGCGCGAGCAGATGAATCAACTCGCGCAACTCAACGCGGGCTCGCGGATCAAGGCCCGCTGCCGGCTCATCCATGATCAACACTTGCGGGTCGTGAATGAGGCAGCGTCCTAAACCCAATCGCTGCGCCATGCCCTTTGACAGTGAGTTGATCGGCTTATGCGCCAGCTTGCGCAGCTCGGTAAAGACGAGTACGTGATCGATCGCGTCTCGTCGCTTCGCACCTTTGAGCCCATAAGACCGCGCGAAGAAGTCGAGGTACTCAATCACATTCATATTCGCGTACCGGCCGAAGCTATCCGGCATAAAGCCGAGATACCGCCGCACGACATCGGGATCGTCGATGACCGAGTACCCGCAGACGAACGCATCTCCTGCCGTCGGAACTTCGAGCGTCGCGAGGATGCGCATCGACGTCGTCTTACCCGCGCCGTTCGGGCCGATGTAGCCCATCACTTGCCCGGCATAGGCTTTGAACGAAACGTCATTCACCGCTTTGAGCTTGCCGAAGAACCGGTGCAAGTGCCGCACTTCGAGCGTCGGAGCGCCGCGATCAATCGACGGAGCGGCACTCTCCGACGCTGCCGTTTCTGTATCAGTCATTCTGAGGGGCTTCCCGTTATGTCCTCGAAGTCACCGAGTCTCGCCGCAAAGACCATTCGTAGGATGGCCGCACTCGACCGTCTTCCGCCGCAGCGCAAGTCACAAACTCACAATCACCAATCGGAGAACTCAGCCGTTTAATGGCGACACTTCGTTTGTCTTGTGGACGACCGAGACAAAGCAAGCAAGTGCTCAATCAAACGACCGCATCGCAGCACGTCCTCAGGTAATGACACTATGAAAAGTGGTTGGCATGCCCTGAGTTCTCGAATGAATCGGACTTGCTCCTAACCAAGACAGAGTCTCCACAACCGCCTTTCATTCAATTTATCACCGGCCTTAGGCTGGCAGTGCAGAGTCAGTCACTCCTTATTCAACGACGAGTCATGTCATGAGCCCAGCCATCCATAGTCCTTCAACTCGCCCGATCGTCTATCCCGACACTGACGGACTTCCTATGGCCGAGAACACGCTGCAGTTTCAGGTAATTGTCATCATCAAAGAGAACCTAGAGATTCAGTTCGAGCATGACCCGATGGTGTTCGTCGCGGGCGATCTCTTCTGGTACCCCGAAGAGGGCAACAATCGAAAACGGACAGCCCCGGATGTGATGGTTGTGTTTGGCGTGCCCAAAGGACATCGAGGCTCGTACTTACAGTGGGCTGAGGATGGCATCGCGCCGCAGGTCGTGTTCGAGATCCTTTCTCCGGGAAACAAACACGCCGAGATGTCAGAAAAATTCCGCACCTATGACCGTCAGGGTGTGGAAGAGTACTACATCTACGACCCCGAGACCGGTCTGTGGAACGGCTGGATTCGCCAAAACGGCGAGCTCGAATCCGTCCCGACGATGCATCGCTGGACGAGCCCGCGTTTGCAGATTTGCTTCGAGTCCGTGGAAGGGACCGAGCTCACGCTCTTTGGACGCGATGGGCAACGCTTCAAGTCGATGTCCGAAATCAATGCCGAGAAACGTAAAGCCGAAGAACGTGCTGAACTCGATCGCCTCGCCCGCGAACAAGCGAACCGCCGCGCCGACGAAGCCACCCGCCGCGCTAATGAAGCAGAAGAGCGCAATGCCAAGTTGCTCGCGCTCCTGAAAGCAGCAGGGATCGATGCTCCGTGAGTTTTCGTGAGAGATGCACCAGTCACGTTCTGATGGAAGTAAGACGCGCAGTCCTCTCCGTCTTCCTTTGCAGCGCGGACATGACTGGCTGTTCGAGGGGATTAAGCCGACAGCCAATCGCCTACGGCGCGAACAAGAACTCGTTGCTGTTGAAGAGCGCTCGGCAGAGCAGAGCAACTCCATGCTGACGGACGATGGGTTCGGTCTCAGTAATTTCTATGACACTCGGCTCACGGCTGAGGGCTAGCTGATATGCCCGACGAATCTGAGCTGTCGAGTCGCCTCCCGCTTCTTTGACGACGCGCGCGGCAAAGGCATCGGACTCGTCGATCGTGAAGCGGCTATTGAAGAGATTCAGAGCTTGCACGGGCGTCGTTGATTCGCGTCGTCGTCCGGTGCTTTGCCCGGCATCGGGACAGTCAAACGCACCGAAGACCGCCTCTCGCTCGCGCCGGACTTTGTGTGCATAGATCATGCGTTTGAGTCCCTCGCCGCTGAATGACTCGACCGGTTTGAAGCCCGAGAGGCCGCCGCGTTTGTCGAACAGATCAAACCCGCGACCGTACATGGTGACGTTCAATCGTCCGCTCACCGCGAGCATGCTGTCGCGCAATTGCTCGGCCTCCAGTCGGCGCGAGGGATAGCGCCACAACAATCGCACGTCCGAATCTTGCGCAGCGCCAGCAGGGTTGCTGCGGCTGCTTTGTCGATAGGTCGACGACAGCACGATCAACCGATGCAGCCGCTTGATCGACCAATCGGACTTCATGAACTCGGTCGCGAGCCAGTCGAGCAACTCGGGATGCGTCGGCTTCGAGCCATTCAGTCCGAAGTCGCTCGGTGTATCAACAATTCCAGTCCCGAAGTGCCCCTGCCAAATGCGATTGACGATGACCCGCGCCGTCAGCGGATTCGCCGGACTCGCGAGCCAATCGGCGATCGCGGCGCGACGGCGTTGCTCGTCGGTGAAATGGTCGCCTTTCGCTCCGCGAAAGAGCGTCTTCTTCGCGGCGTCATCGCTCGTTGAGTTGTCTCTCTTCTCCTCATTCGCATTCGACGCAGACGCACTTTCGCGGAGCGAAAGGCGACTCTCGAAGATCGCCGGTACTGCGGGTTCAACCGGCTCCTTCGGTTGCTCGGGATCACCGCGATAGAGCACTCGAATGTCGTCCGGTTTGCGGAACGTTCCTGCAAACACCAATTGCCCGGTCGTTGCTTCAGCAATCTGCTTTTCGAGCGCCTGCTTCTCGGCGAGCAACTTCTTTGCGATCGCTGCATCGCTTGCCGTGAGTCCGTCGAGTGAGAACGTCGTCGTGCTTCGTTCGGCTTGCTCTGCCGAGTACGTCTTGCGGTCCATTGATCCCGCGACGCCCCGCCATTCACCGCTCGGCAGCAAGACTTCAAGTCGATAGTCGGTCGCGAGTCGGTCTTTGAATTTGCCTTCACGATCTCGGCCCCAAACAACGCGGTCGATGACTTCGTCTCGGGGTAATTCAAACTCCAGCATGCCTTTGCCGATCGCATTCGACATCCAACTGCGCGCGTTCCCGTACTTGCCGTCATTGACGAACCGCAACTCATGCCGATCGGCAGCGACGTTATCTCCGCTCGATGTCACTTTCGTACCGCGCTCGGCAAGCCCGACGTTGATGCCGTCGAGATTGAAGATCTCAAACTCATCAACGCAGGGCTCAAGCGAGTTCGTCGCATTGATCGTGAACCTCAGCCGCTTCGTTTTGAGTGCTTCGAAGCGATCAACATTCTGCTGCGAGCTGACGGCGGGTCGCACCGTTCCGACCGCAGCCAATCGCTTCATCGAGTCGAGCGATTCGCCGACTTCGAGAGTGAATGCTGTCGCCAGTCGGTCAGTGAATTGGCCGAGACGATCTCGGCCCCAAACGACCTTTCCGATGCGCGTCGGCTGAGGTAATTCGAATTGCACCCATCCTCTGCCGTGCTCGTTCGACATCCAACTGCGCGAGTTGCCGTACTGCCCGTCGTTGATGTGCTCGATCCGATGAATCGCCGAAGTACGACTGCCCGACGCTGTCACTTTTGTTCCATCCGCTGCGAGCGCGACGTTCTTTGACTCTGCTCCCGCTTCGATCGGTGCAGAGAAGATCTCGAACTCGTCAATGCACGGTTCGATCAGTCCGAGCGTCGGATGCAGGTTCGCATCATGAATCGTGAACCTCACGAACTTCGCGACGACCGGTTCAAAGCTCTCAACGTTTTGCTTCGGATCGGTTGCTCGTGCAGGAGTCGCATCTATCCGCGCGACCGGCACGAGTTGCGCGAGTTGCCGATCAATCTTTGCGGCAGCCTGCTTCCAAACGTCGGCTGCTTGCCGTCGCGCGTCGGTTTGCGGCGATCGGATCTCGCGGTCGGCGTACTGCACTCCGGCAAAGAACGACTGCATTGCGTAGTAGTCACGCTGAGTGATCGGATCGAACTTATGGTCATGACAACGAGCACATCCGACGCTCAAGCCGAGAAACGTCTGACCGACATTGACGACGATCTCATCGAGCGAGTCTTGCCGCGCGAGCCGCTTTGACGGCTCATCCGCTCCAATCTGACCGGGCAGCAACACTGAGGCTGTCACAAGAAATCCAGTCGCGGAATCTTTGCCGACCACATCACCGACAAGTTGCTCGCGGATGAATTGATCGAACCGCGTGTCGGCATTGAAGGCTTCAATGACATAGTCGCGATAGGGCCATGCGTTAGGCCGCTCGGTGTTGACCTCGAAGCCGTGCGTATCGGCATAGCGAACAACGTCGAGCCATTGCTGAGCCCAGCGCTCGCCATAACGCGGACTCTTCAGCAAACGCTCGACGACTGCGGCGTAGGCATAGTTGTACGACGGACTTGTAGTCCGTCGGTTGTCAGCTTCGACGGACTGGAAGTCCGTCGTACTCGTAGATGCGGCGTTGCCGCGACCAGCAATTGCCGCTTTGAAATCATCAAGCTCCTCTGAAGTCGGCGGCAGTCCGGTCAAATCGAACGTCACGCGCCGCAACCAATTAATCGGCTCTGCTTCGACGGACGGACTCAAACCCGCGTGCTCCAGTCGCGCGAGGATGAAGCGGTCGATGTCATTCCGCGCCCAATCAGTCCGCTTGGTAGTTGAAGGCTGCGTCGAAGTGACCGGCTTAAATGCCCAGTGCTCGCGCGGGTCGACGAGTTGCACGCGATCGACTCCGTCGGGCCAAACAGCGCCTTCCTCAACCCACTTAGTGAGCGTCGCAACTTCAGCCGGACTGAGCTTCGATCCTGCATCCGCCGGGGGCATGAGCATGTCTTTGTCCGCACCGCTCACGAACTTGATCAGCGGACTCTCAGCCGCCTTTCCCGGCACGATGTTCGGCGCAAAGCCATCACCGCCTTTGAAAGCGACCGACTTCACGTCGAGCCTAAACCCCGACTTCTGCTTCCTCGCCGCATGGCACGAGTAGCAATGCTTCTCAAAGATCGGCCGCACGTCTTTGACAAAGTCAATCGGCGCCGCGCCGAGGTCACCGACGAGTGTCGGAAGAATTGCACCCAGCAAGATCGTGTGTCGGAAATTCAAGATCGCGTCCTCAGTCGAGCGACGATGGCGAATGGTGACCGGCTCAAAAACGGGGTGGGGGCAAAACTGAGCCGATAGGCATCAATCCAAATCCTATGCGTCCTATCTGTCCCATTCGTCCTATCAGGATGCCGCCTGCCGCGCGATTGCCCATTTCAAACCTCGCTGAGCACGCCGGTGTTGCTGCCGAAGCGATCCGTTTCGACGCCCATTTGTTGCAGCATCCTCACATAGAGATTCGACAGCGGGTAATTGTTCTTACTGTCGAAGGCAACGTGACCTCGATGCTTGAAGCGCCCGCCCGAGAGGATCACTGGCAAGTTGTCAGACGCATGCGCTGAGGCATCTCCGAGATTGCTCGCGATCAACACCTGCGTTTGATCGAGCAGTGAGCCCGTCGCTTCTGAGGTTGCCGCGAGCTTGTCGAGGAAGCCGACGAAGTTGCGGTACTCCTTCTCTTCGTACCGCGCGAACTGCTCGATCTTCGCCGGTTCTTTGCCGTGATGTGAGGCGTCGTGATGGCCGATCGATAAGTCCGGCACGTTCTGCTGACCTTGCTCACCTAAGCCGTAGACGATGACTCGCGTCGAGTCCGTTTGCAGAGTCAAATGCATGAGCGCGTACCACTGCTGCTGCGACGCGATCCAATGCTCGGGCTGCTCGAACTGCTTCGGAACGGCATCAACTTTCGGCTTCGGTTTCGCGACCCATGCTTCCTCTTGGAGCAGCATTGCTTCAGCTTCGCGGATCGAAGTTGCGAGCAACTCCAATCGTTGTCGATCTCCACTACCTAGTGACTGCGAGAGCGACTTCAGTTGCTCGCGCATGCCATCAAGGATGCTGCGTCCGTGCGCGAGTCGCTTCAGTTCGCGAGCGACTTCATCGGGAGTGCCATCAATGAAGAGGCGCTTGAAGAGATTGCCTTTGCTGCGCTCCCATGGAACGGGCACACCTTTGCGATTCCATGAAAGCGACGCGCAGTTCGCCGTATTGAGCGTCAGGCTCGCGACTCGGGTTTGATGGCCGATCTTCTCGGCAACGATTTGATCGAGCGACACCGAGTTATGAATGTCGTCCGCGCGAGCAACGCCTTCCGGGCCAACTCCGGTGAAGATCGCGGACTCGGTGTGATGCGAGTTCGGATAACCGCGATGTCCGACGCCCGAGAACACCGTGATGCGTTTGCGATGCGGTTCAAAGGCTTGCAGATAACGAGTCGCAACGTAGTCCGGACCCGCCTGCTCGGGTACGAGATAAGGGTGATAGGTGCCCAATGGCCGATGCACCAAAACCATCCGCTGCGGAGTCATCGCTTCCGCCGCCGAGTCCCCCTTCAACCCGCGCGGCAACATCGCATCAAGCAGAGGCAAGCTCACCGTGACAGCACCGGCTCGCAAGAAGTGACGACGGGATAACACGGGCATGATGAAGTTCCGGCTGATCGCAAAACAGTGGGAGTAAGTAGTCAAAGGCGGACAGACTGGCTCTGCTGCGGTTTTGAGTTCTCAATTCATGACCACAGTGGAGTTCCAGAATATCCGCCAAGACTTTTATCACGCTCCGGGCCTGAAGGGCTACGACGCCGTTGACTGTTACGAGACGCCTTAAGAGATCTCGATCATCGTTGAGTTGCCTCGCCCAGACGAAATTCACTTCGCGGAACGCCATCAGGGCCGAGGCGCCTTTCGCTCAATCTTCGGCACACAGCGCAAAGATTTGCTTTTCGACTTCTGCGACATCGTCACGAATCTACTTGATACAGCAATTACATTATTCACTGACGCTGCCGATAAGTAGTGGTGGTTTGCGAATAATTCTGGCAAGTGCGGCGATGATTTGTGTGTAGAATTGTTTGAGCAACTATCGAGTCGTTTTGATTTCTGTCTGTGACGTCGGTATTCAGAAGGCAAGCCCGGCAAGAGTGTTATTGTTATTATTGCCGACCCAAACAAGGTGAGTTTGTCAGTTGCTTTGAAGTAGCAACATAAGACACATCAGCAGCAAGGACATCGCTGAGGGCAACTCTACAACATCATCGAAACCGTATTCTTCCTGTCTTCAAACGAATTGCCCGGCCTGCAGCTCGCAGAGTTGTGTGCCTACGGTATGTGGCGCTTTCTGAATTCTACGGACTACTCGATCGTCTCGAAGATTTACTCCGCCTTCGATCGCAACCCACTTGCGTCGAGAGTCAATCTCGGAAAGTGGCACTGTGTGACATTTCTTGGCGCTGACATCGATGTCCGAACCCGCATTCAACAAGTCTGGGTTCCGTATGCTGAATTCGACGGTTTACCGATCACTTCTTGCTAATTAATAGCAGTTGCACGGCGTCGATGATGACGTGACCGGTCGTGTCCTTGTTGGTGATCTCGATGACTACTTCTCCGGCGGCGAAGTCGTGTTTGCTGAGCGGTTGAAAGGCTCCGTCATCCGGCTTCTTACGTTGATCCAGCAACACGGTTGAGGACGTCGCACCTTGCTTGATCGTCACAGGCACGTTCGTTGCGCGGTTTGGATTTGGCGGATAGGCGACTCGGACTTCGTACTGGCTCGGCACTTCGATCTTGAACTTGAAGCGTGCCGAGCATTGGCCCTTATTCATGTCGGAGTCGTGCCGATAGCCCGTTCCGACGAAGGGGCCGACGGTTGCGGCGGCGGTGTCGAAGCCGGTTCGCTCGGCAGCTTCGTCATCGACGACGAGACCCGGCAGGGACTTCAGTTCGATGCTCGTTGCTCCGACAGACTTCGGCCCGGTCCAAACTAAGACCTGCTTGTCGGCCAGCAATCGCTCCCGCAGCTTTGCGTAGTCGACGGTTTGAACGGGGCTCTTCGCTTCAATCGACAGCAGCGCGGCGGTTGCTGCCGATTGGCCGAGCACCATGAAGACGGGCTCCATGCGGATCGAACCAAAGGCCATATGCGAGGCGCTCAGGCAGACGGGGACTAAGAGGTTGTCGCACTCAGACTGCTTCGGAGTGATCGAGCCGTAGTCGATCGGGTACGGCGAGAAGCCGCCGACTTGCACGTCGCCTTCGTTGCGAGCGTGCCCGTTCTTGTCGACGTAGCGCTGCACGTTGTGCGAGTCCATTGTGTAAGCCGCGAGCCCAATCGGTCGATCGGCGGTGACTCGATTTTGGCAGTTGTGCTGAGTCATGACATAGGCCCCGATCATGCGGCGAGCCTCCCGAATATAGAGCTGCTCTTGCCAACCGTTGCCTTCGGTGAATTCGTCTTTGCACATGCCCCAGCGCGAGATCTCTTTGCGAACATGCTCAGGCACGCGCGGATGATTGGCCCATGTCCAAAGCAAGCCCTGCTGATACTTCAGATGCCGCGCGATGATCGCCGCACGCTCGGCATAGCTCGCATCGGGGTAAGAATAATTCTGGCCAATGAAGTCCGTCGAAAAGCCGAAGTTGTTGTTGATGTCGGTCTTGCGATTCGGCATGGAAGAATTGCTCCACGGGATGCGTTTCTCACCCGCTTCGAAGTTGCGCAAGCCGAGTTCATAGAGCCGTTCGTCATAGCCCTCGGGCTTCGCGAACGAGATGCGGTTGTCGGGATGATCGGTGACACACATGCGGAAGCAGTAAGCCTGCACGCGCGCGTCGGCGGCTCCTTCTTCGCCGGGGCCTTGCGGATCAATGCCGGGGAGCAAGCCGCTGCTCGGATCACCGGGTTTCACATACGGATCGACACCGGGCACGAGCTGATGATGCTTCGAATTCGCGACTTGCACGCCGCTGAGCGTCTCTTTGTAAGTGGCATTGGCTTCGCGCCCGACGGTGTAGCTCACACCGGCAGCGGCCATCAGATCGCCTTCGTAGGTCGCGTCGATGAAGACTTTGCCTTTGAAGACTTTGCCGGATTCGGTCGTGATCGCTGTGATGCGCGGACCGGTTTTGGTGACGCCTTGCAATTTGGGTGGCACGCTCTGAGTACTCGAAGGGCGTGTCTTCGAATCGCCACGCCCTTCGCTAGGGCTCAGGGACGTGCCACCCCGCGCCTGCGTCCGATCCAATCGCTCGCCGTAGACGACTTTCACGTCCGCTTCAGTGGCCATTCCGTTCAAGACCTTCAGTGCTGCTGATGGCTCGAAGGTCCACATCGCGGCTTCGGTGTTGCCGGTCACGCTTTGCCCGCCCGATCGGTACTCGTCTTTCTTTTGCCACTTCCAACTGGCCTCGTCCGAGTAGTGCTTACGGATCCGCTGATAGAACTCGAGCGACACTCCGCCAATCGCCGCTTTGTTGCCGATGTCGGTTTGCCCGAGTCCTCCGGTTGTCAGTCCGCCGATGCGCTTTGTGGGCTCGATGACGATGACCGATCCGCCCATGCGTTTGACCTGCACCGCCGCCGCGATGCCGCCCGACGTCCCGCCGTAGACGACGACGTCATAGATCTCGTCAGCCGCTCGAACGTCGAGCCCAACACACAGCAACAACAACAGACAAAAACTCGAACGCAGCATGCGGAACTCCAATGACATTTGAGATTGGGAGACGGCGCCAATTCACGAAGCGTCGCATGATTGTGAGGCTGACTCCAATGAGCTGTGAGAGGCATCGCAACTCATAGCTCCAGAGACATTTTGAGTACTTCCGCTGAGACTGAGAGATTGCAGCACACAACGTGCGGTTACGGCGCATCCAGCAGTGGTTCTTTCATGTGCCTTGAATCGCGAGACACAACGGGCGAGCAAAGTACGTTCAAGATTCAGCGCAAGCACCAACGTCGGCCCTTTGCTTGTCGGCGGGGATTCAAATGGCGGTCCTGCATTTGCTCGACGTTGTTGGGCGGGCGGCAAACGAGTGCTCGCCGCCGCCGACTCGTCTGCGTTCAGACTTTGGCGGAGCCGCCAATGAGAAAGGAATCATCGCCATGAAACGCTTCGTGATGGGATTGGGATGCGTCGCAGTGCTTGCCAGTGGGTTCTTCGTAAATGCCGCCGATGAGCCGGCCAAGAAGGGTGAGAAGCCTCAGAAGGCAAAGGCCGTTCAAGCAGAGACCGACGACAAGAAGAGCGGAGACTCGGACGCGAAAGAGAAAGCGAAGAAGGAGCGTGAAGAAGAGCAGCGCTGGATGGAGCTAAAATTACTCCGCTCGCAAGAGATCTTCGGCGAGCTAACTGCGGGCAATTTGGAAGGCGTCGGAAAGCGGGCTCGCGCGATGCAGGCAGCGGACATTTTGGAGCTTTGGCTGCGCGGGCGCGAGTTCCGGCAACGCTCTGAGTATCAAGCTCAACTCAATCGCTACCAATTCGCGACAAAGGAACTGGCGCGGCATGCCGAAGACGGTGATCTCGACGGGGCATT
>CAZNMS010000072.1:0-24887 GCA_964573505.1 uncultured Planctomycetaceae bacterium
CGTGAGTTTGAATCCGCAAAGCGCGGCCCGTTGGGCACGCGGTTAAACGAAATGCTGAACATGGCGCTGTCCGGTTAGACTCGTCGCTCAAAGACGCAGCGAGATGCAGTGAGCCTCATTCAACGCTCAGGGACTGAAAGATGATTGATCGCCGTTCGTTCTTAGTCGCATCGAGTGTCGGCTTTGCCGGGCTCGGCTTCGGAACTCCGAATTCATCACTGAGGGCAGCTCCGTCACCGCTCAAAGCAGGACGCGCGAAGTCCACAATCCTCTTCTTTTTAAGCGGAGGCGCGTCGCACGTAGACCTCTGGGATTTGAAAACAGAAGCACCGCTTGAGTACCGAGGCCCATTTCAGCCGATCGCCACTTCGGCCCCCGGAGTCACGCTCTGCGAGCACTTACCGCTGCTGGCAAAGCAGGCTCATCACATTTCTCTCATCAACTCGGTGCGGGGTTCGGTCAGCACGAACGACCATCACGCAGGCTACTACTACAACCTGACGGGTCATGTTCCCGACCCGACGTTTCTGTCGCTCGGCAACAATCGCACTCCGTATCCCGACGACTGGCCCTGCATGGGAGCAGTCGTCGGAGCAAAGCGGGCGATCAATCCGAACCTGCCGAACTTCATCACGCTGCCGCAGAAGGAAGGCGCTCCGGCCTATACGCGACCGGGCCAATTCGCCGCGCGATTGGGACTTGAATACGAACCGCTCTATCTCGACGGCGATTCGAAGAACCCATTGAAGTTTCAGGCTCCGGCACTGCTGCTCGAAGGAGCGACAACTCCCAGTCGACTCAACGCGCGGCAAGCGTTGTTGGGGAACCTCGATCAAACCCGTCGAGACTTCGAAGCCTATGCCGCGAGTCGCAATTGGTCGGGACAACAAGAACGCGCCTTCTCGTTATTGCTCTCAGCGAAGACGACGGAAGCGTTTGATGTCGCTCGTGAGTCTTCCGACTTGCGGCGTCGGTACGGCGAGAACGTGAATGGCATGAGTCTCTTGCTCGCTCGCCGACTCGTTGAAGCAGAGGTGCCATTTATCACCGTCTTCTGGCGCGGAGACCCGGATCGGCTTCACAAGAAGTGCGCGAGCGGCGGCGGTTGGGACACTCACGGCAACAACTTCAATTGCTTGAAAGAAGACTTGCTGCCCGAGTTCGATCGCGCCTTCTCAGCTTTGATCGAGGATCTCTCGAATCGCGGCATGCTGGAATCAACGTTACTCCTCGTGACGAGCGAGATGGGACGCAAGCCAAAGATCGGCGACCCGCGCAGTGGCGGAGTCAGCGGAGCGGGGCGCGACCATTGGACGCATTGCCTGACGGATGTCATGGCCGGCGGCGGCATCTCAGGCGGTCAGACTTATGGTTCGAGTGATCGCTATGGCGAGTACCCCGCCAACAAGCCCGTCACTCCGGCGGACGTGACGAAGACGGTCTATCACGCGATGGGGATCAATGACCTCGAAGCTCTCGACAATCAAAAGCGTCCCTACAACCTGCTCGCTGAAGGGCAGCCTCTGACCGAACTCTTCTGAGCGACACTTTGGCATCGTGTAGCAATTAATGCAGCGGCGGCCGACGTTTGATGAGAGCGTTAGTCAGCAAGGACTCCGAAAAACTGGATGGTCCAGAAATGCGAATGGGTCGGCTCGCGATTCCCTTGCGAGCCGACCCATTCGACTTTGACGCGCTATCGTCCTTGACGGCGCCGGCAGGATTACAGCCCCGGGATCGACATCATGTCGCCAAGCGGGGGCATGCAACTGACAACGGCGTTGGTGCTTCGCCGCTGTCACACCCGATCCATCGAGTGCCTGTTCCGCAGAGCCCGGTTGGCCAGCGGAGATCCTGAGTGAGCCGGTTTCCTTCCCGGATAAGACGAATTATCTCGACTGCTCCCAGCAGCGAGCGTCACTTCCGACTCGATCTAGTGAGACGCTCCTCGTCTCGCCTTTCAACCGGTTCCCAACCAGCGAAGCCATCCTTGGCTTAAATCTACAGTGACTCGTCATTTGCCATTTCGGTTTGAACCAAACGGCGTTGCGTCGCCCGAAGGCGAATCAACTCACAACGAGCACCGTCGAATCAGGCTATTGCTTGCTCGGCAATCACATCGAACTGGGGATTGAGATCAGAGACATAGCTGTCCCATCGAGCCTGATCCCACAGTTCCACATGGTCATTGACTCCCAGTAGCACGACGTCGCGATTCAGTTCGGCAAATTCCTTTAGTCGATCTGGGATGCGAATCCGGCTCTGAGCATCAACGTCGACTCGTTCCGCACGAGCGTAGAACAGTCGCATGTAGTCCCTGACCCCTGCGTTAGCGGTCTTCTCGCGAAAACGCTCAGCCAGTTTCTCAAACGCCGCCGGTGTGAAAAGCGCGAGCGACTTCTCCGTCCATGGGGCAACGAACAACTCCGTCAGGGTCTCTCCCCCGAGGTCATCTCGCATTCGCTTCGGGACGGCGAGCCGTCCCTTGTCGTCGAGTGACCGGGGCCAAGTTCCGGTCAGAGCCATGTTTCGTTACCTGCCACTTGCGATTTCCCCATTGGCTCCACTGAGCCCCACGCGGCTCCAAAAACTTAATCGACGGCAGCCAACGGTCAAGGGGGGGAGTTCCGGTGAAAACCGAAAGAATCGGAAAAACCGCTACAACTCCCCTAATTCAAAGCGTTCGCGGTTCCTCGCGTTTCCGGGGAGCTGAGTGGGGGGAAGTGGCGGTGATTTGCTCGCCATTGGAGCACGGCACATCAACCCCAATAGATAGTGGTATCGCAGCAGAAGCCGCCCAATTGGGGGATACTCAAAGCAGTGAGCACGTCCTCGCCCGAGCCTTTCAGCGTCGTTCGGCAACCGCTCGCACGGAACGACTGCGTGAGCGCGGACAAATTGGCATCGACTCAGAACGACGCGTTGCGAGACTTCATCGCCATCGAGTGGTCGCGAGGTGCATCGGCTCGGAAGAGATCAACTTCTCATTGCCGACAGATACTGCTGGAGCAACGACGCTCCGAATTGATTCCCTGCTGACGGACTGAGCCATCCATGTTCAATCGCCGCGAGCTTCTAGCTGCATTTCTCGGCTTGCCGTTTGCCGGTCTCGGCTGCAGCAGTCAGGCAGCTCGACTTCCCGAGCAGGGCAAGATCATCGGAGCATCGGCGAGCGCCGCTCATCGGCTGCGTGAAGGCTTTCGTCCGCAACCGGCGACTGACGCTTGGCGCGAAGTTGATGTGGTCATCGTCGGCGGAGGCATCGCCGGATTGAGTGCCGCAAGGCGCCTACTGCAACTCGGCATCGAGAACTTTGTACTGCTCGAATTAGAGCCTGAACTCGGCGGGACATCGCGCAGTGGGAATTCCGACCTCGTGAGCTTTCCGTGGGGCGCGCACTACTTGCCGGTTCCGCTTGCATCAAACGTCGCACTCATCGATTTGCTCGATGAGATGCAGTTGCTCGAAGGCCGAGCGGTCACTGGTGAGCCGATCGTTGCTGAGCAGTTCCTCTGTCGCGCGCCTCAAGAGCGCCTTTTCATCGACGGCAAATGGCATGAAGGGTTGCTGCCCGAGCTCGGTGCTTCGGCAGATGACCTCGCTCAGTTCGCAGCCTTCGAACGTGAGATTGACCGCTGGGTCGACTGGCGCGACGAACGAGGCCGGCGCGCTTTCACATTGCCAGTCTCGGAGTGTTCGCGCGATTCGGAAGTCCTCGCGCTCGATCAACTCACGATGAGCGAATGGATGAAGGAGCGCGGTTGGACCTCGCTGCGGCTGCGCTGGTACGTCGACTATGCCTGTCGAGACGACTACGGCCTGACGGGCGACCAAACGAGTGCATGGGCCGGGCTCTTCTACTTCGCTGCGCGAGTCGCTCAATCAGGACAAGAATCGCAGCCGTTCGTCACTTGGCCCGAGGGCAACGGCAGGCTCGTAAAGCATCTCGCCGATCTTGTCGGGCCGCGTGCTGAGACCGGATGGCTCGTCACCGAGTTGGCATCACGAGGCGGTGACACTGAAATTACATCGGAGCGAGTTGAGATCGTCGCGACTCGAGAACAAGCGAGCCCCGAAGTCCGAGGATGGCGGGCTCGACGAGCGATCTTTGCCGCTCATCCGTTTCTTGCTCCGCATCTTATTAAGGACTTCCGAGAGCAAGGCCCGCAAGGTTGGCGCGAGTTGCAGTTTGGCTCATGGCTCGTCGCGAATCTCCATCTGTCCGGCCGGCCTGTCACGCAGCCGGATCAATTCCCTCTGAGCTGGGACAACGTGCTCTACGACAGTCCGTCACTGGGCTATGTCGCCGCGACTCATCAACGCGGACTCGACTACGGCCCGACCGTGCTGACTTACTATTACCCACTCTGCGATGACGATCCGAAACGTGCTCGCGAGAAGTTGCTGTCGCTCACTTGGAGTGATTGTGCTGAGATCGCGCTCGCCGACATCGAGCGTGCTCATCCCGAGATTCGCTCGCTCACAAAACAACTCGACGTCATGCGTTGGGGACACGCCATGGTGCGACCAGTTCCCGGCGTTCAAAGCAGCAAACTCAGACTCGGCCTGCAGAGTGAATGGCGAGGAGTTCATTTCGCTCATTCAAGCCTGAGCGGCATCCCGCTGTTCGAAGAGGCGTTCGCTCAAGGGAATCGAGCTGCCGAAGAAGTCGCGCGAGCACTCAAACCGACTTCCTCATGAACGCTGAGTTGCTTCGGAACAAGTTCGCTGAAGCGAACCTTCGAACAAGGCACGCGACGACATGTGAGGCGCGCGATCAATTGCATTGCGGCGGTTTAACCGCTCGCCTCCGGCGAGCGCCAACGAGGCGGGGATGAGCGTCCCCCAACAGTGGCAGTTCAAACTCTCAATTCCGGCGCGAGCAGCGCAAGCATGCGCCGACTGTGATGCACCACTCGCCACTGCGGGACTCGCAACGATCGCACTTCAACTGCAACCCATCAGCGGATCCGACATCCGTGACCTCGGCGCCATTTACTCGCTTCAAACCGACTTAGCGGCGAGCGATCGAGGCCATTCGACGGGCACGTTCTTGATCTCGCAACCGCGACTCAATCTCGGCGTCAGAGTTCGCTGGGCGAACGAGCGCCTTCGAAAGTTCAGCTTCCGCTGCCGCAGCATCAATCGACTTCGACTCGACACAACGGGACGTCAACAACGTGACGACGTTGCCTCGCACCTGCGAGAACCCGCCATCAAGGAAGTAGCTACGCTCACCATTGGCCGTCGTCACTCGCAACTCACCGCAGCCGAGTCGGCCAACAAGCGGAGTGCGACCGGGCAAGATTCCAATCTGGCCGTCAAACAACGGGAACGTGACGCTCGCAACGGGCTCATCAAGGAGCGTCGTTTCGGGCGTGACGACAACGAGTTGCAATTGACCGGCCATTCTTTCGCTTCCTCAAAACGACTTTGGGATAAGCAGGCAGCTTGCCGGTCTCGCTGAGGCTCAGCCCCATACTCCGACACGCTCTCAAGCAGACTGCTTATCCCACTTAGAAAACTGAAACATCGACTTAGCTGGCCGCCATCTTTTTGGCTTGAGCTTCGGCCTCTTCGACGGCACCCACATACATGAAAGCCGCCTCAGGCAGATGATCCCACTTGCCGCCGCAGATCTCTTCGAAGCTGCGAATGGTCTCGGACAACGGAGTGATATTGCCCGGCTTGCCGGTGAAGACTTCCGCCACAAGGAACGGCTGAGACAAGAAGCGTTCTAGACGACGAGCACGATGCACGACTTGCTTGTCCTCGATGCTCAACTCGTCAACACCGAGAATCGCGATGATGTCTTGCAGTTCGCGATAACGGTTGAGGATTCGCTGAACCTCACGAGCAACCTTGTAGTGACGCTCACCCACAATCTGCGGATCGAGAATCCGCGACGACGAAGCCAGTGGGTCGATCGCGGGATAGATACCCTTCTCGGAGATCTTGCGTTCGAGATAGATGAACGCGTCGAGGTGAGCAAACGCCGTTGCCGGAGCAGGGTCCGTCGGGTCGTCAGCAGGAACGTAGACGGCTTGCACCGACGTAATAGCGCCCGCCTTCGTCGACGTGATGCGCTCTTGAAGTTCGCCCAATTCCGTACCCAGTGTCGGCTGATAACCCACTGCGGACGGCATACGACCGAGCAACGCAGACACTTCGGAACCGGCTTGCGAGAAGCGGAAGATGTTGTCGACGAACAGCAGCGTGTCGGAACCTGTCGCATCGCGGAACCATTCAGCCATCGTCAACGCAGTCAGCGCGACGCGGAGACGTGCTCCCGGCGGCTCGTTCATCTGACCGAACACCATTGCGGTCTGCTCGATAACCGATCGGTCTGTCTTACCGATCTTCGTTTCCTGCATTTCGAGCCACAGGTCGTTTCCTTCGCGAGTACGCTCGCCGACGCCCGCAAACACCGAGTAGCCACCGTGAGCACTCGCGATACGAGCAATCAACTCGGTGAGAATAACCGTCTTGCCGAGACCAGCACCGCCGAACAACCCGGCCTTACCGCCGCGCACGAACGGGGTCAGCAAGTCAACGACCTTAATACCGGTCTCGAACAGTTCGGTCTTCGAGCTGAGGTTCTCAAGGGCGGGAGCATGGCGGTGAATCGGCCACTTCTCCGCCGAGTTCACAGCACCGCGTCCGTCGATCGCTTCGCCGAGAACATTGAACACGCGGCCGAGCGTCTCTTTGCCAACGGGGACCGACAACGCGGCACCGGTGTCATGCACTTGCATGCCTCGCGTCATGCCGTCGGTTGACCCGAGCGCAACACACCGAACGCGACCGCCACCGAGGTGCTGTTGAACTTCGCCCGTCACTCGGACGTGCGTGCCTTTCACTTCGGCATCGACTGTCAGCGCATTGTAAATCGCTGGCAATGATCCCTCGCTGAACTCGGCATCGAACGTCGATCCGATGACCTGCGTAACTCGACCAAGATTCGCTGCGACCATTTTTCGACCTTGCTGGGTGAGCACCGCCCACCATGAACCGTTCTATGAATCGTTGCGGATGGTCTCCGCGCGGATCTGACTCAAACCTGATGCCTCGCTAGCCATCCAGCGCTGCGGCACCACCGATGATTTCCGAAAGCTCTGAAGTAATCTGAGACTGACGGGCGCGGTTGTATTGCATCGACAGCGACTTGATCATGTCGCCCGCGTTCTCAGTCGCGCCCTTCATCGCCACTCGACGAGCGATTTGCTCGCTCACAGCAGCATCAAGGAAGCACTTAAAGACTCGCGCTTTGAATGCAGCTGGGACGATCTCTTCGAGGATCTCGCCCGCCGACGGCAGGAACTCGTACTCGGTCGTACTAGCATCGCTACCGCTCGAAGTTCCGAGGCTGCCAATTGGCAAAAGTGTCTCAACAACTGCCGACTGCCGCGAAGCACTTTCAAACTTTGTGTAGGCGATATCGAGCCGATCAATCCTTCCCGAGCAGTACGCATCGATGTACCGATTGGCGATCTGCTCAACCTCGGCATAACCCGGCTTGTCTTCGAAGTTGATGTATTGCTGATCGACGTCGATTTGTTGGTACTTCAAGAACGCCAATCCCCGGCGACCCGAACACTCAACGCTCACGTTGTAGCTCTGCTTCAGCTCCTTCAGTCGTGCCAGTGCTTGCCGCAACGTCGCCGAGTTGTAACCGCCGCAAAGCCCGCGATTGGACGTGAGCACCAGCAACACTGCATTCGTCTGAGTCGGGTGCGCTGTCAGCAGCGGATGAGTGAAAGACAGATTCGCGTTCGACAGATCAGAGACGATCTCAGCGATCTTCTTGGTGTAGGCCGCTGCTTCTGTCGCTCGATCCATTGCTTTCTTGAATCGAGCGGTCGCGATCAACTCCATCGTGCGCGTGATCTTGCGAATGTTCTTGACCGCCTTCAGGCGTTTCACAATCGCACGTGCTTTGGCCATGACTCACCTAACGATGGAACTCACACCGATCACAAACTCAACCACTCAGCCAGCAACTCCGCCGACTATTTCTTGCTCGCGAGATACTTCACTTTGAACTCGTCCAAAGCAGCCTTCAGTGCTGCTTCAGTGTCACCCGCAAGCTCGCCCGTACTGATGATCTTGTCGCGAACTTCCGACTTCTGTTCTTTCATGTAAGCCAGCAGTTCACGCTCGGCACCAGCAACTTGTGCACGCGGAACGTCATCGAGATACCCCTTTGTTCCGGCGTAAATGCTGATGACCTGATCGGCGAAGTGCAGAGGTCCGAACTGCGGTTGCTTCAGCAGTTCAACCATCACATAGCCGCGGTCCAACTGCCGCTGCGTCGCCTTATCGAGTTCGGTACCGAGTTGAGCGAAGGCTTCCAGTTCGCGGAACGCTGCGAGGTCAAGTCGCAACGAACCAGCAATCTTCTTCATGGCCTTCGTCTGTGCGTTACCACCGACGCGACTCACGGAGATACCGACGTTGATCGCGGGACGAATACCCGCCAAGAACAACGATGGTTCGAGGTAGATCTGCCCGTCGGTAATGGAGATGACGTTCGTCGGAATGTAAGCCGACACTTCGCCGTCCAACGTCTCGATGATCGGCAGCGCTGTCAGCGATCCACCACCGAGTTCGTCGCTCAGCTTCGCTGAACGCTCCAGCAAGCGGCTGTGGCAGTAGAACACGTCGCCCGGATATGCCTCGCGTCCCGGCGGACGGCGAACGAGCAGCGACAACTGACGATAAGCCTGAGCTTGTCGGGTCAAGTCGTCATACACGACCAGCGTGTGCTGGCCCTTATACATGAAGTGCTCCGCCATCGCGCAACCGGCATACGGAGCGATGTACTGCAGAGGAGCGGGATCCGAACTCGTTGCACTGACAACGATGGTGTAATCCATCGCGCCGTGCTCACGCAGTTTGTCGATCACCGCTGCGACGTTCGAAGCTCGCTGACCGCAAGCGACGTAGACGCAGATAACGCCGCTTCCCTTTTGATTGAGGATCGTGTCGATCGCGACGGCAGTCTTACCGGTCTTACGGTCGCCGATGATGAGTTCGCGTTGACCGCGGCCGATCGGAGTCATCGCGTCAACAGCTTTGATGCCCGTCTGCAATGGCTGCTTAACCGGCTGACGACCCGCGATACCCGGAGCTGCGTACTCGAGGGGTCGAGTCGACTCCGCAATGATCGGCCCCTTGCCGTCGAGCGGGTTTCCGAGCGGATCGACAACGCGTCCGACCATCGCCTCGCCCACTGGCACTGAAAGCAACGCACCCGTCGCGCGGACCTCGTCGCCTTCAGCGATCTTCAGGTAGTCGCCGAGGATGATGATCCCGACCGAATTCTCTTCGAGGTTGAAGACTAGGCCACGGACACCATTCTGGAACTCAACCATTTCGCCGGACATTGCCGACTGCAGGCCATAGACGCGCGCAATGCCGTCACCGACTTCCAGAACGCGACCCACTTCGCTGGTCTGTACTTGACCGCGAAAGTCTTCAATCTCCTTCTGGATGACTGAAGCGATCTCGTCCGCTTTGAATTTCATGGAGGCTCCTCTGATGCACTCGCTTACCAAGCTGGCCCAGCCGGCTCTTTAGCGACCCATCGTAGACACTGTTTTCAACTCGAACGACAAGCCCACCAATCAATGATGGATCAACTGACGGTTCGAGAATTGGTTCGAACTTAAAGACATCTCGCAGCCGAGCTTTGACGCGATCCAATGTCGCGCCATCAAGGCTTCGAGAACTTGTGACTTGAACGCGACGATGCCCCGTGCGTTTCTCATGCTCACGCTGAGCGACGAACGCAATCTGCTGAAGCAGCCCGAGTCGCTCATGTCGCGCCAGCACGCTCAGAAAATTGCCGAGCAACTCGCTGCCAACCAGTCGCACCGTTCGCTCGATGAGGCCCAATTGGCCGTCTCGATTCAGCATTCCGCCGGTCAACATCCGACAGTACTCAGGATGCTTCAACAGCACGTCATCGACGAACGACTGAAGTTCCTCAACCGCCGAACCTGCGTTCGTACCAGCGCAATTGAGGAATGAGTTCGCGTAGACCAGAGCAACGGCATGCGAACTGGGGTCTTCCAGAACGCTTGCAACGCGAGCAGTCTCAGACAAGTCAGCCATTGCTCTAAAACCTTCGCTTCCCGACCTTCGGAACGCACAAACTTCAAACAGTTACGACTAGTTGCGACTCGCCACTTCCGCCAACGCTTCATCGACGAGGCGCAGGTGATCGGCATCCGTCAGAGACCGAGCCAACACACGCTCGGTAGCACTGATCACGTTCGATCGCATGTGGGCGAACAAGGATGCAATCGCTTGATCTTTGGCGCGATTGATTTCGTCCAATGCCCGCTGTCGAGTCAGTTCCGCTTCACGCTGAGCCGTCGCCACGATGTCGGCCTTTGTGTGATCTGCATCACGACGAGCTTCGGCGATGATTTCATCAACGCGTGCCTCTGCCGTCTTCAGCTTCCGCTCATACTCGGCGAGCATCTTCAAAGCGTTTGAGCGATCAGATTCGGCATCTCTCAACAGCTTCTCATACTTCGCTTCGCGGTTGTTGAGCCCCTCAATGAGCGGCCCCCACGCAGCAGCCTTCAGTACGACCAAGAACACGACGAAGGTCACGATCGACCAAATCACGAGATCACGAGTCGCGTTGTCCCATTTCAGCGGAACACCTTCATCATGGCCTCCGTGACCGCCGCCATGACCTCCGGCATCAGCCTTATCAGCTTCAGCTTTCACATCAGAGGCGGTTGCGGGCGTCGCCCAAAGCAACATGGCAAAGCAAAGCGCGAGCACACCCACGAGGGCCAGTGACGCACGGCACATCCTGGTCAACACTTGCATGAACTCACCCTGCTTACGAACTGACGCACGAAATTGATCCACAGCTTGCAACGAACAACTAGCCAACCATGCAAACGATGAGGGCGAAGAACGTCGCACCTTCGATAAGAGCGGCGGCAACGATCATGGCACCGCGGATATCGCCGGCCTTCTCAGGTTGACGAGCCATGCTCTCGACAGCAGCTGCACCAATGCGAGCGATACCGAATGCGGCACCGAGCATGACGAGGCCAGCACCAAAAGCACCCGAGAAGCTGATCAGCGGAGCGGCGGCATGATCTTGTGCCATTGCCGAACCACCCAGAGCCAACACAGCGGCGGAAGCCATCACAACGAGCTTCAAAGCTTGCGACATTTCTTACGTTCTCCTTGAAACAGAACAGACCCCAGTTGAAACACTGTGGAGTTTGAGTCCGAAGGCTGCGCCCTGAACTCGCTCCAAAACTGACTAGTGAGCATGCAGGCTTGATGACAGGAAGATCGTCGCGAGGTACGCGAAGACATACGCCTGCAGGAAAGCTACAAAGAGTTCGAGCAGCCCAATGAAGACCTGCCCAACCACACTTCCAAAGATGACGACCGGGACAATCCCGCCTTGAACCGAGTCAAGCGCGATAAATCCCAAGATCACACCAACAACAGTGTGGCCACCCATGATGTTTGCGAAGAGTCGCACAGCCAAAACGCCGTGCTTGATGAAGAAGCCCAAGACTTCGATGCACCACAGACCCAAACCGATCGCGTACTTCATCACGCCCTCAAGCCCGAGACTCGGGCATTGATTAACGATGAACGTACCGAGCCCACCTTGCGACTTCGCCCCTTGCATCACGTTGTAGAAGAAGGTCGAAACCGCCAAGACGCCTGTAACAGCAATTGCACCTGTCGGCGAGCCAAGCATCGGAATCGCACCAAGCAGATTGCAGAACAGGATGTAGAAGAAGCAGGACCAGATGTAAGGCAAGAAGCGATCCGAGTGATGTCCCGACAACGGCTTCTCATGATGATGGTCATGAGCATGGCTGTGATCGTGATGATCGTCGTGATGCCCATGCTCGTCATGATGATCGTGATGCTCATCACCAACCGTCGGACGAACAACTTCATCGCGAATGAAGAGAGCAAGCGCTTCCCAGAAATTCCAGAAGCGACCCTTTGTCGGCTGGCCCGATCGGACTCGCGAAGCAAGTCCACGAAACACCAAGAAAGTCAGCAGAGCCGCAATGACCTGCAGCACCATGAACTTCGTGATTTGAAACTCGCCAATCTTCGGAAGATCAAACCGCAATCCCAGCGGTCCTTCGAAGAACGCGAAGTCGCGAACGTGATGAAAATGGTCAGCGAGCAATTGCATGAATCCGCTTTCGCCGATCGTAAGACCGAGGGCTACGAGTCGCCCTTTCGGAGCACTAGCCAAGTTTCAACAGCCAGTGCGTAGAGATAGAAAACAATCAACCAAACGTAGAACTCTCGAACCCCAAACTCAGGACGAAGCGATCGAGCCAACAACGCGCTCGCCACAATCAACCCGAATCTCAATCCCGTCGACACCAGAAACAACACGCTTTGCGGCGGGGACAAGAACACTTGCCAAGCCACAACAACGCAACCCGGCATCAAGCAGAGCAACGCCGACATCGTCAAACCAACAAGCCCACTAACCTCAGCCAGAAGCCAAGCGGGACCCGCCAGCAGACTCCACAGCGCAATACCGGGACCCAGGAGCATCGCCACTTGACGAAGAGCAATCGAAGTTCGGGATGATGACATCTCAATCGCAGTCGAACTCATTTGTCCAAATCACGAATGAGCTTTATCAGTCCGACAAGACCGCAAAGACTCCCAAGCAACACTCCGCAGATTGTCAACCACGGAGTCAACCCGTAGTGCCGATCGAGCCAAACGCCACCTGCGATCGGAACCGCCAATTCAAACCCCAGTGAGGTCACTTGGTTGGCCCAGCGATATGCGGCGGCAGTTGAAGATCTTTGGCTGTTTTTGTTGGTCATGATGACTTCCACGACCAAAGAGGGCCAAGCGAAGGGCGGGGAATCTAGGGCTCACTTTTCAGAGTGTCAAAACACGGCACACAGCATCTTCGGGGAATTTCCCAATAATGATTGAATGCCTTCTCGTCAGCCGCGATCAGCCATTGAACGGCTTCGCGGGCCAGTCTTATCGGCGGATTGAGTCGGGAATCTGAAGCGCGGAATCGCCTGAGTTGCTTCGACCGCATTCATCAAAAACAGGTCCGCAAGAAACGAAATGGGCCGAGCTCGATATGCCAATTTGCTGGCTCGTCGAACTCGGCCCTACAGGGTCGCCTTATCTGAGACTTAAGCATTCAAGAGTCGCGAGAAGGGATCGTTACTCGTTCGGCTTGCGATCACCGCGTGATCGATTACCGCCGCGACGATCATCGCGCCCGCCATCTCCTCCGCCCGCCTTTTGCTTAGACGTTGCCAGCATTGATGAGATCGCCTGCTCCCACGTTGGCACTTCGCCCCAACGCTGAAGAGCGGCCTCGCGCCGTTGCTCCGGACTCAGTCGCGTATCTTGAATGTCGTCGTCTTCATCGTCATCGAAGTCGCCGCCATCCCCTTCGCGATCTTCCGATCCCCGCGTTTCTGATCGAGCACCGCGACGTCCACGACTGCGTCGTCGAGGACGCGAATCCTCCTCATCCTCTTCTGAGTCATCATCATCGGACGACTCAACAAACTTCACATCGGACTCGTCATCATCGTCATCTTCATCTCGTGCGTCAGCATCGAGCGACTCTTCGCCGCCAGACTGGGGGCGACGGCGACTGCGACGACGACGTCGTCGTGGACGGCGTTCTTCCTCGTCATCTTCCTCACTGTCTTGACTGGCCTCGGCACCATCGTCTTCATCGCCATCGACAACCTCAGAGGTGTCGTCTCGGGCTTCTTCGTCGACCGCCTCGCCCTCCCGATCTTCTTCTCCGCCTCGACCGCGTCGGCGGCCGCGACGACGACGCTTGCGACGCGGCGACTCTTCTTCATCGTCGTCGCTGCGATCGGGCTCTCGCCCTTCTTCAGCAACAGCCTCAACGTCCTCACGCTCTTCTTCGATAATGTCGTCTTCGAATCGATCATCGACTTCGACGCGATCGCGATCTTTGCGACCTCGGCGGCGACGACGATTGCCACCTTCCTCTGTTGGACGACTTCGATCTTCGGCGGCAACTTCGCGAGTCGGCTCAACACGGTCGCGAGCTCGCTCTTGTCGATCACCACGATCTCGTTCGGAACGCTCTGCGCGACCACGCTCTCGTTCCGGCCGATCACGACTCGCGTCTCGCGCTACTCGTTCATCCGATCGACCGGCGCGTTCTTCAGTACGCTCACTGCGCGCTGGCTTCACATCGCGTTCATCGCGACGAACTGGTCGCTCTTCCGTTCGCTCAGCACGCAGCCGATCATTCGCACCTCGCCCTTCGCGGCGCTCGGGTGATCGCTCTTCACGGCGCTCAGAGCGTTCTGGACGACGCTCGGTACGACGTTCTCCACCTTCTTCACGACGCTCAGGCTCGCGATCGCGCTTTGCTTCGCTCCGTTCTGGTCGTCGATCATCGCGGCGTTCAGGCCGTCGTTCGTCCGTGAGTTCTTCGCGGCGAGGCTCTTCTCGCTTAGCATCCTCGCGCCTCGCTGGCTTTGTTGTTGGCGAAGGAGTGTCTTCTTCGAACGTGATGTCATCATCGCCAACGACAGCTCGCGAAGCCTCTTTCACTCTCTCCGGCTCACTTCGTCGACTTGTCGTTTCAGTCTCGACTCCAAATCCGTCATTGCGGAGAGTCGATCGCTCGGGCGCTGATTCGGCGCGAGCATTGGAAGCCCGCTCGGGGCGTCGCTCTGAACGAGGTCGTTGCTCATCACCTCGACCGACTGGCCTTGCCTCTAATGGCTTCGCGTCAGGCTTATCGCCTACTGAGTCGCGCGAACCGCCTGAGCGATCCGAGGGACGACGATCACTCGCTGAGTCGCGACGTCCGCGCCCTCGCTCTTCACGTCGAGCAGGCTTCTTCTTGTCGGACTCTTCGTCGTTCCAATCCCAGTTCCAGTTTTCAAGCGCATCCCAATAGGAGTCTTGCTCGACTGTCGTCCCTTCTTCGGACTCCTCATCGTCATCATCCGATTCGTCTTCGGAATCAGCTTGCGACTCAGCATCCTGAGACTCGGATTCGGGTTCGTCGTCAAATTCGAGCGACGCTTCCACTGCGCTATTTGCAGGAGCAGTCACCGGAGCACTAACAACGGGCTCTTCTTTCGGTTTCGGGTCAAACGACGAAGCATCAAGGACATCAAACTCGCCGTCATCGTCGTCATGAGGAACCTCGATGCCGAACAATTCCTTCGCGAGGTTTTCCCAAGAATCGTCACTGCTGGGGGTCGTCGGGCTCTTTGCCATATGTCTGAAAACGATCTCAAGAGGTTGAACCGGGGTAGCCTCATCGCCTGTTCGAGAGGCTCAGTCGCGAAGTCGGAGTGCCATTCGGGCATCGACTTTGTCTGAAAATCGCGCGTTCGCGACGCTCATTAGCCGCGCGAATTCATGAAGCCGCCACCTTTGCCGAAAAGGTCAAAGGCGCTTGGCGGCCAAAAAGGCGGCGGACTGTAGCGGCGAGCTTTTGAACCTTCTACTCGCTCGAACGGCACTGCAACGAGCGTTGCGACTACAGCATCTTCGATGCGGAAGAAGAAATACCTGGGACGACAACGCTTCGAGGGCCTTATCCGAGTAGTCGCAACATGGGCTTCATGCCCATGCGCAACGGTTGTCAGCAAGCGATGGCCAACATTCAGAAGGCTGCACGGACTGGAAGTCCATGCTACCCCAACTTCCTGCATCGACCGCTAATGGTCTCGCGCAGAGCGCGAGTTGAATGCGGTGCCAACTATCACCGCCATGACCAGCACAGAGCGACTTCAAAAGCAGCAGCGCCACTGAGGGCACAAGAAGAAGTCGGCAAGAACTCGCTCAACAGAGCACGGGCGAACTGAAAGCTCATGGAGCGAAGCAGTGTGTAAAAACAAAGGCAGCCGGTCCAAACCATCTCGCGCGCGGGCCAACGCTTGAAAGAGGCTCAGAACCGGCTGCTGGTTTCAGTATCGGTGATTCCTCAAAACTTGCACGTCACTCGGGCTAATTCTTTGAAGAACTTGCGGCGATCCGCATGGCGAGATGTCGCCACATGACTGACGCGTCTCAACTGGCCGAGCAAAAGCCTCCGTGATTTAAGGCAGTTTTGATTGAGCCGTTCAACGCTCAACATCGCGACGACTTAAACGCCACTCGATGGCTTGCCTTCTTTCTTTAAGGGAGTGAGCTTCATCGACCCTTCATGCCCTGTGAGCATGACGCTGCTGAGAATGTCAGAATAATTGCATCTGTAATCCGCCTTACTCCGCACCATTCGGGGAACCCATTGAGCCCACTCACATCATTTGACATCGCGCTGCTCACCGATCGTCGGTATGAGGCGCCGGTTGCGGCAGCGGGAGACTGGTACCTGAGCAACATCCTGCAAGATGACGAGCTCCTCATTGCGGGCTTGCGTGAACTCGGACTTCAGGCGCATCGCATTGACTGGTCGCGTTCCAATGTCGATTGGCACCAGTTTCGAGCAGCCGTCTTTCGCACCACATGGGATTACTTCGACCGATTTGCTGAGTTCCGCGAATGGCTCGATGCCAGTTCCGCGCAAACGCAGTTACTCAACACCCTGAGCCTCGTGCGCTGGAACATGGATAAGCACTACCTCGCAGATCTTGAGAAAGCCGGGATCCCGGTTGTCCCCACTCGGTTCGTTGAATGCGGAGATGTCTTTAAGGCCCGCGTTTTTCTCAGCAAGTTCGGTTGCGATGAACTCGTCGTGAAGCCGTGCGTCTCGGGCGCTGCGCGACATACCTATCGAGTGACGAGAGCAAATGCCGACGAAGTCGAAGCGCGGATCAATCCGCTGCTAGTCGACGAAGCGTTCCTCATTCAGCCATTTCAGCGAGACGTCCTTGAGAACGGCGAAACATCGCTGATGGTGTTTGACGGCCGCTTTACGCATGCCATCAAGAAGCTGCCGAAGCGCGGCGACTTTCGAGTTCAAGACGATCACGGCGGCACCGTTCATCAATACGTCCCCTTGAAAGAGGAAGTCGCCTTTGCGGAGCGAGCCATGACCGCGTGCCCGTCACTTCCGATTTATGGCCGCGCCGATCTCATTCGAGACAACCGAGGCGAACTCGCCATTATGGAACTCGAACTCATCGAGCCTGAATTGTGGCTGCGGTTTCATCCGCCGGCCGCAAAGGCTTTCGCGGCGGCAATCGTCAAACATCTTCGCGGCGGCACCGACTGAGTCTTCAAGATTGAAGCCTCGACTACGCGAGCTGATCAACTGCCTGAGCGAACGGGCTCGAGTACCGGAACCGGCACGGGCTCCAACTTCGGAGCGATGACTTGAACTGGTGCCGGAGTTCCGTGCCCCTGCCAGTTCGCCATGCTCTTTGAAACTCCGAGCAGATCAAGCAGCCAACCAAAAGCACGGCGCGGCCAAGTGGCCTTTGCGAGCGGCAAGAGGTTGACGAGCTTCGGAGCGATCAATGTCTCTAGTCGATTCAAGACACAGTTGACGATCTCGCCTGCAAGCCATTCAGGAGTTAGCAACCTCGTGAGCAACGGTGCCTTCACGCCATTGAACATCCCGGTGTTGATGTAGCTCGGGCAGACCGCAGTTACTGTCACATTGCGATGACCGGCAAGCCTCAGTTCGTCGCGCAGCGATTCAGTGAAGCCCAATACAGCCCACTTACTCGACGCGTAGGTCGCAGCGTTCGGTAACGGGATCAGAGCGGACGCACTCGCAACATTGACGAGATGCCCTTCGGACTGCGCAAGCAAGTCCGGCAAGAACATGTGAGTGACAATCACCGGCCCCACTGAATTGACGTCGTATGTCGCGAGATGCTTCTCAAGCGGCACGTCGAGAAAGGCGCCGCCGGTCACGATGCCGGCATTGTTGACGAGCACGTCGATCGAACCGTAGTCCAGCAAGATCTGTTCGCGGACCGCGCGGACATCCGCAGCGTCGGTCACGTCCATCACGAAGCCGGCCGCTTTGAAGTTTTGTGACCGCAACCGCAGAACAGCATCTTCGACGCGTCGCGGATCGCGATCTGAAATGAGCACTTCAGCACCGCTGCGAGCGAATGCTCGGGCGATTTCCAATCCCAGACCGTGCCCAGATCCGGTGATCAAGACTCGTTTGCCGGCGATCGTTTTCATGGCTCTGTCTTCAAGCTAGTGAGGTCTCCGTCCTGAAGACCTCAGACATGAAAGAGGTGAGGCAGCGATTCGTGCGAATGACTCTTCGCGGTCTCGGAGATAGGTACGAAGAAAGGCTTGCTGTCGCGGGGACGACAGCGAATGGCTCGAAGAATGTGTCTCAGAACTCCACTCTGAGGTTGCGGAATTCACTTCCGAGATGCGAACTCAGAATCGTTGATTCCCGCGATGAAGAAAGACTCGATTCAGTATTCAATTCGGATTTCGAGCAAGCGCCGCGATAGTCGCAGTTACCGACAATTTTGACGCATTGCCCCATGACGGGTTCCGAAAGAGATCGTGTAGTGCCCATGCAACAGGCTCCGGACGGTAGTGATCGGGCACCCAAACAGGTTTCGGAAGCACGACCAGTGGAGCAGAAATGACAGTCTTCTCGATGCCGGTCAGCATCAGCGAATTATGCACCCAGCCGATTCCCGATTGAGGATTCGCTCGGGTCCCGCCGGGGTATCCGCCCCACGGAGGACTCATGAGAGCAAATGCCAATCCGCTCCATTGATTGAGACTCACAACGCCATATCGCAGTTGGTCAATCGCGTCTTGCAGACGAAGCTGAGATTGCCCCGAGCGCATGCCATTCGGCACTGACATTGATGCGGCGAGCGTTCCCCAAAGTCGTTCGTTCGAAAACTCGACCGCCTTATTCAGGAAGTCTTCGGGGCTAACAGCATCGATCGCGACTTCGACGCAGACACAAACAAAGGACTCTTCGCAGTAGAGCGATGAAGTATCGCGCGGACTGAGGTTGCGGATGAGGGTCCATGGCAGCGAGTCATCGCGCTGTCCCGGCCCGGCGACAAAGAATGTCGTGCCGTCATTTCGCAACTTGCTGGCCGAGAGTCCGTGCTCCGACAGCGTTCCCGACTTGAGATGCTTCTGCGCGTCTTCAGGCGCCACTCCCGTAAAGGTTGCATAGCGCTGATGCGCTCCGGGGTAATACGCCTTACGTTGTGGCACGCGAGCCAATGAGCCTTCGATCAAGGCCATGAACCGCTCGCGTTCTGGCCATTGTTTCCATGTGATAATCGCGCGCGTCGCAACGCAATTGAACGCAGCGTTGTTTGTCAGAGAGCCGACGATGTTCTGCGCCTGACTCTTTAGTTGACTCGCGGAATAGCTGCCCGGCACGACGATCCACGGTGAGACATTTCCGAGTTCGCTCGTGATTGGCTTCGTGAGTAATGGCTCATTGGCCTGCTTACGACGCTTCTGAGTCTCGGCGTCCGCTCCCCAACAAATCGCGTCGTGCGTCTTTCCGGAGCCAGTGATATGCACTTCGTCGACGCGCGGATCGTGAATGGCTTTCGTCGCAACATCGGCGTTACCGCTCACGATTCGCAGCAAGTCAGCTTTAACAAGCGGCTCGAAGGCACGTTCGAAAAGCGGCGCGAGGTAATCGTTGACCGGGTTCATCTTCAGCAGGACGGCGCGGTTGTCGACGCAGAGTTTCGTCAGCACGTCGGTCAGCGCGATGCTTGAAACATTCCCGGCACCGAGCACGACGGACAGTCCCGTGCGACCGAGTCCTTCATACGCTTGAGCGAGATGCCGACGGACGTTGTCGCGAGTGATGCTCTCATCGAGCCAACTGGTCGCGGTGAAGTTGACGAAGCACAGTGGATCGAAGAGCCCCGCAGTCGGAGTAACGATCACTCCGAGTCGCTTGCCGGAAGGATGCGCGACAAGACGCGGCAACGGCGGAGTGCCGGTTCGTTCGATGTGCCGCATCGTCGTGAGGAAGAGTTGCAGTTGGCGCAACGTCGCAACGGGGCCGCCGAGAATCTCCTCAGCGCGCGCGGGACTCTTTGCCGGGATTCCTTTTGCCGAGCACGCGGCTTCGGTCCATTCGCGCGCGACAGTGCTGACAGTCGGCAAGCACTGTTCGAGCAGCGCGATGCGCTGCCCTACTGTGAGCTTTGCAAGCTGTCGCTTTCCCGCATCCAGTCGTTCGAGCGATGTTTCGACCGTATCCAGTTTGAACTCCCATTTCTGTCTGCGGCAGCGAGCCAGTTTTCAGTGCCGTAGCAGTCGGCATCGGCGCGGGTTTGAGCGTCAAAGCATCCGTGCTTTCGTTCTCAACGGCGTCAACGAGGCGGCGGAAAGTAGCGATGCGTCCTTCTTGTCAGAACGCCACTTTGCCGGGAGTAATTTTGATTGCAGAGGCCGCTCTTCGAGCCTCGTAACTCGCGTTGCAGGATTGAGTGCGAGGCGTCAAAAGCCGCGCTCTTTACGCTCGGTTTGCAGCGTAAGGCGAGCGGCAGATGAGAAGTTACCGGCGATCTTCTGTACGACGGACTTGTAGTCCGTCGCAGTCGCAGATCGACGGACTACAAGTCCGTCGTACTGGTATGAACTCACCTGCCGCTCGCCTAAAGGCATGAATGCAACTCCGTCGGTTCGGCTCACAACTCTCGCTTTCGAGGGATCTCATGCGGCAAGTCTTGTTCGAAATCCCGATTCAGGGAGTTTGGCGCCTCGGCCCTTTCGGCGAAGTGCCCGGCTTCGGGTTTGGGATTGTGTTGCTGATATGGCTCGTTTGGGGCGGTTTCACGTTGTTCCGAGACTGGAAGCAAGCGGGCTCGCTGACGGCGGACATCAAGCAGTCACTGCTTTCGTTTGTCGGCATCGCGCTGCTGATTGTGTTCTTGCCGCGCATCGTGCAGCGGCCGTCGCTGCCGGTGTTCGGGTACGGAGCGATGCTCGTCGTCGGCGCGGCTTTATCAGGATGGACCGCATCGACGCGGATCAAGCTCGTCGGCGGTGATCCCAAAATTGCATGGGACATGACCGTCATGCTGATCCTCGCGGGCGTTGTCGGCTCGCGAGTCTTCTATCTCATTCAGAAGCGGAACTTCGTCTTCGCAAACTGTCAGGGACTGAATGACTTCCTCTATCGAGTCGTCAATCTGCCTGACGGCGGACTCGTGCTTTACGGCGGCTTGATTCTCGGGTCAGCGACTTATGTTTGGCTGTGCCGCAAGCACGGGCTGAGCGCGCTGAAAGTCGGAGATGCGGTCGTGCCGGCAGTTTTCGTCGGCGAAGCTTGCGGACGGATCGGCTGCTTTCTCAATGGCTGCTGCTTCGGCGATCCGTGCTCGCTTCCATGGGGCGTGCAGTTCCCGCGCGACAGCGTTCCATGGGCCGCGCTTGAGAGTCGCGGCTTCTTGCTGCCGACCGCAGATCTCACTTTTGCTCTGCATCCGACGCAGCTCTATAGCACGATCAACGCGCTCGTTTTGGCGGGGCTCGTCTCTGTTTATTACAGATGGCGTTCGGGTGACGGGGCAGTGTTAGCGCTCGCGATCATGGCCTATGCAATCTCGCGAAGCTGTCTTGAGATTCTGCGAGGCGACGAGTTCGGGCAGTTCGGCACCGCGATGACGATCGCTCAATGGGTCAGCGTTTTCGTCTTCATTGCCGGAGCGGGCTTAGCTGTGTGGAGTTGGAGGCACTCGGAGCGAGGGCTACGATCATCCGCCTCTTGAGACTGAGCGGGAAGTTGCCGCTGTTGGCTGCCTCAAGAGTCACTTCGGCATTCGCCACTCGTCACCCTCTTGTTGTTGAGCCGCCTTGAGCACCGCCGACGATCAGCTTCTGATTGAACAATGCCTCGCCGGCGACACACAGGCATTCGGCGAATTGGTGCTTCGTTATCAGGACCGCATCTTTAACGCGTTGTTGATGATGGTCGGCTCGCATGAGGACGCTCGCGATCTCGCACAAGAAGCTTTCGTGCATGCTTATCGCAAGCTCTCGTCGTTTCGCGGCGACTCGCAGTTTTACACATGGCTGTTTCGCATCGCGGTCAATGCAACGATCAGCTTTCGTCGCAAGCATGCGCGGCGCAAGACGGTCAGTGTTGATGCGGCACGCGAGGCTTCGGGACTTGAACCTGTCGACGACAGTCCGGACATCAGCCCGTCGCGCGGCCTCGAAACGAGCGAGCAACAAGCCATCGTGAAGCGGGCTCTTTCGGAGTTGTCGGACGATTTCCGTACCGCGCTCGTGCTGACGGAAATTGAGGGCATGTCTTACGAAGAAGCTGCGGCGATTTGTGAGTGTCCGATCGGCACGATTCGCAGCCGCGTGCATCGAGCTCGCGCGGATCTCAAAGAGAAGCTGCGGATCTTGCTCAAGCAAGACGTGCCTGCGGAGTAGCCGCGCTGAGAGTAATCGTTGTTACTCTGTAAGCCGCAGCCGAAGTCTCGTTGTTGAAGTCGCCGCGCGGATCGCGCGGCGTCACTGTCATTGAAATTACCTATCGCACTTAGGAATCACCGTGAGCAGCAAAGCATGGGGCGGGCGCTTTCAAGAAGCGACAGACGCCCGCGTTGAACGATTCACCGAGTCCATCAGCTTCGACGCGCGCCTCGCGGACTGCGACATCACTGGCTCGCAAGCTCATGCGAAGATGCTCGCAAAGGTCGGACTGATCACTGAGAGCGAGCGCGATCAGATCGTTGCGGAACTCGATGTGATTCGCGGAGAGATCGAGCGCGGCGAAATGGAGTTCCGCACCGAACTCGAAGACATCCATATGCACGTCGAGAGTCGGCTGATCAAGAAGTTGGGAGACGTCGGACGCAAGCTGCACACCGGACGAAGCCGCAACGATCAAGTGACGACGGACCTCAAGCTCTATGTGCGCGGGGCGATCGAGCACGTCGATACGTTGCTCGCCGAAGTGCAAGCGGCGTTCGTTGAACGAGCCGACAAAGATCGCGAGATCGTCTTGCCCGGCTACACGCACTTGCAGCGCGCGATGCCCGTGCTCGCTTCGCATTACTGGCTCGCGTACTGCGAGAAGTTTGATCGCGATCGTCAGCGGCTCGCCGACTGTATGAAGCGAGTCAACGTTTGCCCGCTCGGTGCAGCGGCTCTTGCCGGAACGTCGCTCCCCATTGATCGGCATGAGACCGCGAAGCTGCTCGGCTTTACGGATGTCGCGCGCAACAGTCTCGATGTGTCGAGCGACCGCGATTACCTCGCTGAATTCATCTTCGCGCTGTCGCTCGTTTCGACGCATCTCAGCACGCTCGCTGAAGAGTGGATTATTTGGTTCACGACCGAATTCGGGTTCTTGAAGTTGCCCGACAAATTCACGACCGGCTCGTCGATCATGCCGCAGAAGCGCAATCCGGATGTGCTCGAACTCATTCGCGGCAAGACGGCCCGCGTGATGGCTGATGTGTCGCAGATCTTGATCCTCTTGAAGGGCTTGCCGACGGCGTACAACCGCGACTTGCAGGAAGACAAGCTCGCAATGTTCGACGCCTATGACACCGTTGTTGCATGCCTCGAACTCATGCCCGCAGTCATTCGCGGAGCCGAACTTCGAGTCGACCGAATCAATGAGAAGCTCGATGACGGCTATCTCGATGCGACGGCGTTGATGGAGTACCTCATCAAGCGCGGCGTGCCGATGCGCACGGGACATGAGACGGTCGGCAAGCTCGTCGCAATGGCCGAATCGCGAGCGTGCCGACTGGGAGATCTGCCACTCGCCGACTTGCAGAGCGTTTGTGCGATCATCGCTGCCGATGTGACGAGCGTGCTCGGCACCCGCAACGCAGTGGCAGTGCTGCAAAGTTACGGCTCCGGCGGCAAAGGTCCGGTGACCGAGCAGATCGCTTATTGGCAGCAGCGAGTGTCACAGTAGTTACACAGAGAGCCCGCATTCGGCCAACTTCGTAATCGAGATCGTCGGGTGCAGGACGGCTTTGCGAATCTCGGCTTGCTGTAGGGTATGACAAGCGAACTTTCCTCTGGTGGGCCGGCACTCGCGAACAACCATTGATCAATGCCTCAACTACCGCTGCAGATCGGGCTTGCTCGTACCGGCACTCCGCTGCATCGCCAGTTTGTCCGCACCCTACGAATCGCAAACCTTTCCTGCACACAGTCCGCATTGGGGTTCCTACCGACGCGGGGTCGGCGGAGAGCTAGTCCCTGCAATGCCTTAGTGTCGGAAACTCTGTGAGACTGCATCGCATGCCGAGCGGCGCTGGCTTTCGAATCGCTCTTTTCGAATAAACGCAGCCTCTCACCAAATTGCCGAGTACGCATGACGGGCGAAACCGGTATGACATGACCATTCACCGGCAACTGTCAGCCTCGGAACTTGACCATTGCGACCGGTCCAAAATCTGAAGGGCATGCAACTTCTCGTTGAAGCTGAAAAAAAACGGCGGCTAGGATTCAGTCGCTGTGTTGAGTGACTCGTTGAGGCCGCGTTCGAAGCGGACTCCGTTGCTGAAACTCGATGGCGGTGACTCCGAACGGTCGGACTCGTTGCCAATTGCTGGCTACCAGAAGGATGTGATGATGCTCTTGAACGCCCGAAAGCTCGCTGCGGTCACTGTTGCCGCGCTGTCCCTCGCCGTTGTTTCGGTCGGTCACGGTGACGGTAAGCCCGCGATGACGAAGCTGAGCTATGACCCGTCAGCACGCAAAGTCGACATGTTTCAGGCGATGAAGGAAGGCTTGATCGACGTCAAGCTGGTCCAGATGAATGCCAAGAACGGCAATCTCATGATCGACAACAAGGCCAAAGAGCCGTTGACGATTCAACTGCCTGAAGCGTTCGTCGGAGTGAATGTGCTCAATCAAGGCGGCTTTGGCGGCGGTGGCGGGGGCGGCGGCGGTCTCGGTGGCGGCGGACTCGGCGGCGGTCAGCA
>CAZNMS010000073.1:0-24825 GCA_964573505.1 uncultured Planctomycetaceae bacterium
CGTCGTCCCGCTGCGGCTCGGGATGGAATCCCAAGCTACTTTTCGAGGCAGTTCCTCATGTCTGAAGGACGTTGTGTGGGATGAAAACGAGACTGCGAGATCCCTCATGACGGCAAATTCAACTCGTGAAAGCGCACGTCGTCCCGCTGCGTCTCGGGATGGAATCCCATGCTACTTTTCGGCGCAGAGCTTGAGAGCGAGTGGATGTGTTTTGGTTTGAGTAAGCTGCCCGGCCTCTCGCCGCGATTCATTCCGCTTCACTCAGGCAGCATGCTCATGACGACTGATCTCTCTTTGTTTCATCAGCCGGTTTCCGACTTCTTGACGAACGATCCTCTGACGCGCGATGCAATGAGTTCGGATCTCAAAGCGTTTGAACTCACTCCGCAGCAGCTCGCGTTCTATGAGGAGCACGGGTACGTCTCGGGCGTCCGCGTGCTGAGTGATCGGCAAGTTGAAATCTTGCGCGAGCAACTCGCTGAGCTGTTCGATCCTCAGCATGAGGGTCACGAACTTTGGCACGAGTACCACTCGAACGAGTCGAACGCCCCGAACACCGTCTTGTTTCATGCGCTCGGAGCATGGCGCATCAAGGCGGGCTTTCATGACGCTCTTTGGAGTCCGCGTTTCACGGTGCCTGCGCGACAGTTGCTGCAAGGACCGGTGCGTTTCTGGCACGACCAGTTGTTCTGCAAGCCGGCTCGGCACGGAGGCGTCGTCGCATGGCATCAAGACTACTCGTATTGGACTCGCAGTCAGCCGATGGCGCATCTGACTTGCTGGATCGGGCTCGATGATGCGACCTGTAACAACGGTTGCATGCAGTACGTCCCCGGAAGTCATCGCTGGGACTTGCTGCCTATCACCGGCCTCGCAGGCGACATGCACGCGATCCGCAACGTGCTCAATGACGACCAATGGGAACGCCTCAATAACCCCGTCGCGATCGAACTGAAGAAGGGCGAAGCGACGTTTCATCATCCGCTGATGGTGCACGGCTCGCGCGAGAATACGACTGACGGACCGCGCCGCGCGTATGTCATCAACGCTCAACGCGACGGAGTGTGCTCAATGAGCGACGGGCCATTGATGCAGAACATTCCCGTGCTGCCGAAAGGGGCAAAGATCGAGGGCCAGTTCTTCCCGCTGCTGAGCTAATTGTTGCTGACCGTCATCGAAAGGAGTTGCTGATGACTGCGACTGACTCCTCTGAATCCGCCGATCGGATCTATGCCGACACCGTTTGTCAGAACTGTCTGAAGCCGCTGCGCACCGAATACATCCGATTGGGAACGGCAGCTCGTTGTTGCCACTGCGGCACGTTGACCGTCCCGCGAGTGCCGGAAGGCGGCCACTATCCGCTCAGCAAAAATCATGTGACGTTCGCCGACTTTCGCGGGCTTGCTCGATCGGCCGCGTCCGCCGGAACCGATGACGAAGTCGGGCGACTGATTCGCGATTGGTTCGGCTATGCGATCGTTGCTGACGGCGAAGACCTCTTTGCCTGCAACTCGAGTGGCGAGCGCATTGATCTCTTGTGGCTGCACCTGCGAATTCAAGCAGACGAGCAGATGCGACCCGCCTTCTACAACACCGCGATGACGATTTGGCACTCGTGACTGCGGCTCGCATGAGCCGTCTCTTCGCGAACTCATCGTCGGTCACGCCAAGAATGAAGTGATTAGATCGATGGCTTCAGCCCCAAAGGGGCGGGATTCGATAGCCCAGTCCGATAGGACTGGGGACGCGAGCCGCATCTTTGCGCGAGCCCCAACGGGGCGAGATTCGAAACCCGCGCGGCATTCAGCAGACGCTGAAGTCGTAGCAGGATTGAACCTTCATGCTGGCTATCGAATCGCGCCCCGTTGGGGCTCTATGCCTGCCACTTCGATCTGTGTTCCCATCTCACACAGAATCGCAATGCCGTGCCGCGCTGGCGGTCACTGGGGCTCGCGTTACTGGTCCTTCTTCGGCGCCTTCTGGGTGAGTAATTCAAAATGCACTCGCCCGACGTGCCACATGTAGTTCGGACCGTAGCCGGCAGCCGGTCCCCACTTGTTGGCCGTGCTGCGTCGCAGATGCTTGATCGCTGACTCGTCGCGGCCTTCGAGGGCGTCGTTCAAGCCGATGTAGAGGTCGGCATAGAAGAGCCGCTTCTCGCGCTCGTCGCCTTTCACTCCGGCGTCGTCGATTCGCTTCAAGACATCCGCGCCGGTCATCTCGCCGGAGAAGAGTTTGTAGACCGACGGGAACGGCTCGCGGTCGTCCTTCTTGTACTTCAGCAATCCCGCGCGAGCCTTCTCGGCGCCATAGGCTTTGAATTGCGAGAAGAAGCGCCAGATGCCGTTCTCTCGATCGACGTCATCGAACGAGTGGTAGCGCTCGAACTGCTGAGCAGCTCCTTCAAATTTGCCGGCATAGAAGCGAGCAATGCCCCGGCGCCAGTGCGAGTCGTCAAGTTCGGCATTGAGTTCGACCATCTTCTCGTAGTCCGCGACGGACTCAGCAAACCGTCCGCGAAAGAAGTTCGCATCACCGCGTCTTGAGAAGAGATCGACTTTCTTGCCGTCTTCTTCGATCCGCGTCGTGAGTTCCGCAATCTGCTGATCGAGCTTTGCAGTGAGCTTCGTTCGCTCATCAGCCGTCAGCGGATGATCGTCGCCGCAGACAAGCGACGGCAGCGCGAACAGACAAAGCAATGTCGCAACGACAAGCCGCCGTTGTCCGAAGCCTCGCACCCGGCGCGAAGCGTCATCGGTATTGAAGAGCGATTCGAAAAGCGGACGCAGCGTGATTCGCGAAGCCATAACACACTCACTGTCTTGAGGCTCAAACCCGGAACGAACAACGGCGAGGGATCTTGCTTCCGCATAAGTGAGAAGCAAGCTCGCTAGCTCGAAGCGGCGGATGTGTAAGATCGATTTCACGTCCTGACGCAGTTCGGCAAAGGCGGCGACCTGCTGTTGGAGCCGCGCCGTCTCTATCGAGCCACGCAGGATGCATGGGGAGAGACGGAACTCGCAGTTGAAGAGACTGAATTGCTCTCAACAGTCCGCTTCGTGATTCGCGATGTCGGCAACAACGTCATCAACCATGAAGATGACGCGCTGCAGCACGATTGGAACCTGCGACTCAATGAACCGCTCGCCGACCGCGACGACCTATTAACCGTGATCGCTCACGAACTCGGTCACCGCTTGGGGCGAGACGACTTCAACCCGAACGCAGCCGCCCTCATGTCGCTTGCGATAACAAATCCATCGCGAAAGCACTCGACGCATTCGCAAGGTCGAAACTCCGTATTGACCCATTTCGGCCAATGCTGAAGAGTCCTCGATTCAACCGACCTGCTACCGCCGCGTGACGTTCTCAAGGGAACTGGATGGCCCCGACGTCTGATCGCGGTTTGGCCCTGCAAAGGAGTGCAATTGCCGTGAAGAAATTCTTGTTCTCGATCGCAGCTCTCGCGTCGTTGTCATTGATGACCGAATCACCTTCGGCCTTCGCTCAAGCCGAGAAGCCTGCTGGCGGCGCTGCTGCGAGTCAGTTGCCCACAAAAATCGGCCTCGTCGATATGGGCAAAGTCTTCAAGCAGTACGAGAAGTTCGCTCGCTTGCGCGAAGAATTACAGGGCCAAATGACGGTGATGCAGGGCGAAGCCAAAGGCATCAAAGCGCAAGTTGAAAAGATGTCCGAGGAGATGAAGGGCTACAACAAGGACAGCAAGGAATACCGCGCTCTGCAGGAACGCATCGTCCGCGTCACGACCGACTACGAAGCCAAGATGAAGCTCGCCGGTCCCGAGATGGCGCGGAAAGAAGCTCAGATCTTCGAAGACGTGTACTTGGAAGTGACGGACGTCATCAAGAAGTATGCCGAGTACTTCAACTTCACGATGGTGATCCGCTTCAACAGCGAGCAGATCGATGCTGATAGCCCGCAACAACTCACGCAGGGTCTCAACAAGCTGGTGCTCTATCACCGCCCGCAAGATGACATCACTCAGCCAGTGATCGACTTCCTCAATAAGCAGTACGCGAAGAACGGCGGCGCTACAGCAGGTGGCGGCGGCGGCGCTGCGAAGCCGGCCGTGCCTCCGGCCAATCGCAACGCGAACGCTGGCGGCAAGCCGCTTAACTAACGCGGTTGCGTTTGTCTTGATCGCAAGCCGGCTCGGGGACAGTCGGGGAAATAAGATCCCGATTCTGCGTCGCGTAGATTGGACGCCTACGTCCGACAGCGACGCAGCACGGACGTAGGCGTCCATGCTACGACGACCGCCTCGCAGAGCCGGGACTACGAACGACGAACTGCTTCGGACTGAGATCTCCGATTGACCTTCATTGTTTCATCAACCGGGACGGCGGCGCGTCGTCCCGGTTTGTTTGTGTGGAGACAGCATGCCTCAACGCGCACAACGAACTCTTCGTCGAGAGGCGACAGCATCCGGTATCGGATTTGTGACGGGAGCTGATGTCTCACTGAGATTCGTGCCGGCTCCGGCGAACTCCGGCATTGTGTTTCAACGCGTCGATCTCGCGGGCAAACCGATGATCCCGGCGACACTCGACAATCTCGTGCCGCGCTCGCGACGCACCGGCATCGGAGCCAATGGCGCCAGCGTTGATCTCATCGAACATGTGATGGCCGCACTCGCAGGGTTGCAGGTCGATAACTGCCTCGTGCAAGTCGACGCTCCCGAGATGCCGGGGTTTGACGGCTCTTGCTTGCCCGTCGTTGATTGCCTCATGCAGGCGGACTTCGAAACTCAAGCGGCAATCAAACCGCAACTCGTCGTCACCGAGCCCCGCACCTTGCAAGGCGAAGACGGCAGCTTGCTCAAAGCAAAGCCGCCGATCGGACGCGGCGGGCTGACGATTACTTACTTGCTCGACTACGGACTCAACTCCGTGATTCATCCGCAACTGCATACCTTCAATCTGACTCCTGAAGGCTTTGTGAATGAGATCGCGTTTGCTCGCACGTTCGTGCTCGAAAGCGAAGTCACGGTGCTGAAGGCGCAAGGCATCGGCAAACGCTCGACGGCAAAAGATCTGCTCGTCTTCGGAGCGAACGGCGTCATCGATAATGAGATGAAGACTGCTGATGAATGTGCTCGGCACAAGTTGCTGGACTGCATCGGGGACTTCGCGTTGACCGGCTGCGACATTCAAGGCTTCTTTCACGCATGGCGCACCGGGCATCGACAAAATCACGAACTGATGAAGCAACTCATCGGCGCAGCAGCCATCGGCAAACACGAAAGCCGTCGAGCGGCATGACAACACGATTGCGTTTCTCGACTGCCACTCGACTCATCTCGATCGGCCTCGCGAATCAAAGTCGCCACAAGACTCAAGACGAACGAGGCAAACCCAATTGAGCCACTCTCCTGTCTGCGATTCACTCACACCGGCGGATGACACTGGCACATCGATGTGCCTCAAACTCGAAGGGATTCGCATGCCGACGACTATCTCGCCTCTGTCGCAAGTTCATCCGGCGGCTCAGATCGGAGCCGATGTTGAGATCGGGCCGTTCTGCCTCATTGGCCCTGACGTGAAGATCGGCGAAGGCTGCGTGCTTGAGAGTCATGCGGTGCTGACGGGTCGAGTCACACTCGGCGCCCGCTCGCGAGTCGGTCCGCATTGTTATCTCGGTGCTGAAACGCGCGGGCCGATCACTTCGCAGATTGACGTGCTGACGGAAGTCGGCGAGCAGAACGTTCTCTTTCCGCGAGCGTCGATCGTCGGCAACGTGAGGATTGGTGATCGCAATCAATTCTTCGACAACGTCGTCATTGGCCGAGCACCTCAAGATGCCGGTTACAAAGGCGCTCCGACGGGAGTCATCGTCGGCAACGACAACGTCTTCCGCGAGAACGTCACCATTCATCGCGGAGCAGAAAAAGAAGACGGATGGACCCGAGTCGGGCACGGCAACGTGATGATGGAGAACTCGCACGTCGGCCATAACTGTCACGTGCATGATCACATCACGATGGCGAACAACGTCGCTCTTGCGGGGCACGTGCATGTCTTCGATCGCGCGATCATCGGCGGCAACACCGGAGTGCATCAGTTTGCGACCGTCGGCACATTGGCCTTTATTGGCGGCGTGAGTCGCGTCACGACCGACGCTCCGCCTTACATGATGTACTCGGGCAATGACGAGCCGCGTCCGCTCATGCTGAATCTCGTCGGCGTGCGGCGCAACGGCATCAGCGAAGACGTCATTCGTTTGCTCAAAGACGCCTTCAAGCTTTCGTTCCGACATCACAAATCGCTCGCTGAAATTCGCGAGCACTTCGCGACGCAAATTGGCGACGTGATGCCGATCGAACTCGGAACGCTGCTCAACTTCTTAGACGCACAAGCAAAGGGCATCAGCGGCCGAGCGCGCGAAGCGATTCGTTCGACTCCGGCCTTTGCTTATCAACCTCAGCACATCGAGTCACAGCGAAAGGCAGCATGAGCAAACTTAAGGTATTGGTCGTCGGAGCCGGTGCTCTCGGTCGTCATCATGCTCGCATTCTGGCGAGCTTCCCCGATGTTGACCTCGTTGCTGTTTGCGATCCGCGCGAGTCCGTCGGGCGGACCGTCGCCGAAGCAAGCGGCACTCAATGGCTGCCCGACTTCAAAACCGTTCTCGATCAGATCGACGCCGCGAGCATCGTCGTTCCGACTTCGTTGCACTTACCGGTCGGGGAACAATTCTTACAGCGCGGCATTCCGGTCCTGATTGAGAAGCCGCTCGCGGGAACCGTTGAAGCCGGAGCCGAACTCGTGCGACTCGCTGATGAGCAGCAAGTCGTGCTGCAAGTCGGTCATGTCGAACGCTTCAACCCGGCGATGACTGCCGCTCGTCGCGTGATCGGTCAGCCGAAATACATCCGCAGCGAGCGACTGAGTCCGTTCCCGTTTCGCTCAACCGACATCAGCGTCGTGCATGACGTCATGATTCATGACATTGATCTCGTGCTCGATCTCGTGCGATCGCCGCTCGTCAGCACAGAGGCTTTCGGCGTCGGGTTGATGGGAGCCGGAGAAGACATCGTCAATGCGCGGCTGCGATTCGAGAACGGCTGCGTCGTTGATCTCACTGCCAGTCGCGTGAACCCGACGAGCAAGCGCGCGATGCAAGTTTGGTCGGCAATTGGCTGCGTCACGATCGACTTCCAATCGCGCGAAGTGACGAGCTACTCACCGAGCGAGCAACTGTTGTTTGATCGTTCGCCCGTTGAGCGTGCTCAGCGTCCCGGCGCGGACATCGAGCAAATGAAGAAGGACGTCTTCGGCAAGCTCATTCGAGTCGATCAACGGCCCGTCACTGAGGGCGATGCGCTGACGCTCGAACTGCGCGAGTTCGTCGACTGCGTGCGCTCCAACAAGAAGCCGAGCTGCGACGGTCACGCAGCACTCGCAGCACTCAAGGCCGCTGCTGAGATCCAATCAGCAATCGCAGCGCATGATTGGGGCATTCCCTATCAGCTCCGCGAAGTGGCTTAGAGGCGTGCGTCTTCGTTTCAGCGAGCCCTGCATCTTCGTAGCTGAAGTCGTAAGACTTCAGACGCAGTCTCAGCGCCCCGAAATCACACGATTTCGGCTACTCCAATCGCGCACGAGACAGCCTCACTGAAGCCGCATCTCTAATAGCCGACTGCCGCGCCGTCTTTGCGCGGCTCAGTCGCTCCGTGCAGCACTCCGTTCTGCCAGTCGATCAAGATGCCTTGATAGCCGCCGTAGCCGCCCGGTGAGCGAACGACGTTGTGCCCTCTTGCCTTCAAGAACTTTGCGGCTTCAGCACTCACTCCGCCTTCAATCGCGACGCTGCCGCCATTTGGATCCATTGGCTCGCCCGTCGGAGTTTGCGATCCGTAATGGCAAACGCGGGCCGCATCGCCTGCCGCTTGCACGTTCATGCCGAAGTCAATGACGTTGAGCAGCACTTGCACGTGCCCTTGAGGCTGCATGTCTCCGCCCATTACTCCGAAGCAGAAGTAGGGCTTGCCGTTCTGAGTGACGAAGGCGGGGATGATCGTATGAAACGGACGCTTGCCCGGTTCGAAGCGATTGAGGTGCTCGTCATCGAGCGCGAACAACGTCCCGCGATTCTGCATCGCGAAGCCGACTTCTCCCGGAACGACCTGCGAACCGAAGCCGTAGTAGTTGCTTTGAATCAGCGAGCAGCAGTTGCGGTCCTTATCAACGACAGTGAGATAAATCGTGTCGCCATGAGCAAGCTTCGGATCTCCGGCAGGCACGTTCGTCGCTGCTTGATCGAGACGAATGCGCGCTCGCTGCGCCTTCGCATAAGACTTCGAGATCAACTCCTTCACCGGCAACTTGTTGAAGGCGGGATCGGCATAGAACTTTGCTCGGTCGGCGAACGCGAGCTTCTTTGCCTCGACCAGTAGATGCAGCAACTCGCCCGAGTTGTGACCGAGACTCTTCACATCGAATTGCTCGAGCACATTGAGCATCTCAAGCACGGCGATGCCTTGCCCATTCGGCGGTAGCTCCCAAACGTCGTAGCCCCGGTAGTTCGTCGAGACCGGTTCGATCCATTCGGAAGAGTGCTTCTCGAAATCGGCGAGCGAGAAGAAGCCGCCATTCTGCTCGCTGAAGGCGACGATCTGCTTCGCGATGTTCCCTTTGTAGAACGCATCGCGGCCATCAGTCGCAATGGCGCGATAGGTCGCGCCGAGTCGCGGATTGCGGAAGACTTCGCCGAGCTTCGGAGCACGACCGTTCGGCAAGTAAGTGCGAACGGAATCGGGCCATTCTTTCAAACGGCTTTCGGATCCGGACCAATAACCGGCAATCACTTCGGGAACGGGCACGCCTTCTTCGGCATAGTGAATCGACGAAGCGAGCAGCTTCTCAAGTGGCATTGAGCCGAAGCGCTTTCGCAGTTCGTCCCATCCGTCGACGCAGCCGGGCACCGACCATGAAAGCGGCCCGTAGGTCGGGATCTCAGTGAGTCCCTTCTGTTTGAAGGTCTCGCGAGTGAGCTTCAGCGGACTGCGACCGCTGCCATTGAGTCCGTAGAGCTTCTGAGTCTTCTGATCCCAATAGATCACGAAGAGGTCGCCGCCGATGCCGCAGCTCATAGGTTCAACGAGCCCGATCATCGCGTTCGCAGCAATCGCGGCATCAGCGGCATTGCCGCCGGCCTTCAAAATGTCGAGCCCCGTTTGAGCAGCTAAGGGGTGACTCGTCGCCACTATGCCGTTCTTTGCGATGACGACTGAACGACTCTGATGCGGCTTGCCGGCCGTTCTCTCGTAGTCGCCGCCGATCGCGAAATCGAAGTCAACGAGCGGAATCAGCGTGCTCAACATGAGCGTTCTCCTGACTAACCTGCCAACAAACGACAGCACTTGCCATAGCTTGACTCTGTGTCCCTGCTCCATAACATCCCGCCCCTTTCCGCTAGGACTTTTCGAAGGTTGACTGTCGGAAAATCTACAGCAACGTTTTCCCGCGATTGTAGTTACGGTGAGGCAAGATGGCCGTTCCAAAGAGACGTAAATCTTATTCAAAGGTGCGTATGCGTCGCGCACATTGGAATGTCAAAGCTCCTGAGTTGGGCCTATGTCACAACTGCGGTGCGCGCATTCCGAGTCATACTGTTTGCCCGCTGTGTGGGTTTTACCGCGGCCGCCAAGTGATCGAAGTCAAAGACTAGCCCATGCGAGTTGCGCTCGACGCGATGGGCGGGGACTTCGGTGCCGCCCCCAACATTGATGGTGCGATTGCCGCGTTGCAGTCGCTGAGCGACCTCCACATTCAACTCGTGGGTGATCGTCCTCAGCTCGAAGCAATGTTGGAGAAGTCGGGCTATTCGGGCGACCGTTTGCAGGTCGTTGCTTCCGATGGCTGGGTCGAGATGCACGAGAAGCCGGTCGACGCTCTGCGTAAGAAGCCGGGCTGCTCCATCGCGGTCTGCTGGAAGCTGATGGCAGAGAAGACGGTCGATGCGGTCGTCAGCGCCGGGCATACGGGCGCTGTTGTCGCTGCCGGTTTGAGGACGCGACTGTTCTTGAAGAACGTCAAGCGTCCCGGCATTGCGGTCGCTCTTCCGACTCTCAAGGGCCGTGCGGTCCTTGTTGATGTCGGCGCGAATCCGGCAGCTCGTCCCGAGCATCTCTACCAGTACGGCGTGATGGGTGTCATCTATGCTCGGCGGATTCTCGGCATTGACAATCCGCGTGTCGGGCTGATGAACATCGGCAGCGAAGAAGGCAAAGGGAACGACCTTTATCGCGAGACCCATTCGCTCCTCGCTCAAAGCCGCTTGAAGGATTGCTACATCGGCAACGTCGAAGGACGCGACCTCTACTCGGGCGGAGTGGACGTCATCATCTGCGAAGGCTTCGTCGGGAACGTCATCCTCAAAGTCAGTGAAGGAATGGCCGACTTCCTCTTCAAGTCGGTGACGCCAGAAGTTGTCGGTCGACTGAGCACCGAGCGCGGCATTGCGAAGCAAGCATTCGAAGACGTCGGACGTCGCTATCAATACAGCGAAGAAGGCGGAGCACCGCTGCTCGGGATCGACGGCACATGCATCATCTGTCACGGCTCGAGTGATTCGCGATCGATCTACAACGCGTTGCGAGTCGCTTCGAAGTTCAAAGATCAGAGCATCAACGAGCACATCGTCGATGAACTGTCTGCTGATATGGTCTCGACGCCGACATAGGAGTTTGCCTGACTCGTCGTAGCATGGGCTTCTAGCCCGTGCTCTTCAGCATGTGCTGATCGAAGGCGAATAATTCAAAAGGCGGCACAGACTGGAAGTCCATGCTACGAGCAACAACTGCTCGACTGCGTTTGCTCGGTCGAGCTTCACGTTCCTGAATATCCTGCAACCCGACGTCATCGTGACGCCGGGTTGTGTTGTTGAATCACCAGTCTCAAAGGACGACTTATGAGTAACGTCGCATTCCTATTCCCCGGTCAAGGCGCGCAGCACGTTGCAATGGCGAAGTCCATTTGCGAACGATTGCCGGCAGCCAAACAACGCTTTGAGCAAGCCAATGACGTGCTCGGCTTCGATCTAGCGAAGCTATGTTTTGAAGGCCCGCAGGAGCTGCTCGATAAGACCGACATCAGTCAGCCGGCTCTGTATGTCAGCAGCTTCGCCTGCCTCGAATTGGTCAAAGCCGAGCGCCCCGAGTTGCTCGATCGTTGTGCGTTCGCTGCGGGACTCAGTCTCGGTGAATACACCGCGCTGGCCTTTGCCGATGCAATGTCGTTTGAAGACGGATTGCGACTCGTTCGTCGTCGCGGCGAGGCGATGCAAGCTGCTGCTGATGCCACTCCATCGGGAATGGTCAGCGCGCTCCTGCTTGATGATGCGAAAGTTGTTGAAGTCGTTGAGAAGGCGCGGAGCGCCGGTCATCGCATTTGGACCGCGAACTATTTGTGTCCCGGCAACACCGTCTTGTCCGGCGATAAAGCTGCCTGCGAAGCAGCGCTCAAGTTGATTGAAGAAGCCGGCGGTCGCCCCGTCGCATTGTCAGTGGCGGGTGCCTTTCACACGGAGATCATGCAGCCGGCGGTCAGTTCGCTGACGGCGGTTCTCGACTCGGTCGCGTTCAAGGCTCCGCGCATCCCAGTGATTTCGAACGTTGATTCTGAGTCGCATTCCGATCCCGCAGAGATTCGCAGCATCCTCGCGAAGCAAGTTGTGAATCCCGTCTTATGGGAAAAGTGCGTTCGCAAGTTGATGGCGGCGGGGGTCACTGAGTTCTATGAAGTCGGTCCCGGAAAGGTGCTTAAAGGTTTGATGAAGCGCATCGACCGAAAAGCAAACTGCGAGACGATCAACGATACGCCGTAGCTTGACTCTCCCAGTCGAGCGCCCCGCATTCCGAAATTCATCCTCTGCAACGACTCTCATTGATGAGGCGGCATGATGGCTCGACTTCTTCCTCGCGCGCTGATGAATGGTGTGATTGGCCGTTTAACCGCGAGCCTCTTGAGCGCGCGTCCTCTGCGGGAACGCGCTCCCTTGAGAGGAGCGCGTCGTCGTTTCATCTCCGACCGTGCGAAACATAAGCCGACTTTTGCATGCGCATTGGTCTTAATCGCTGCAACCGTTGCGTCAGCAGATGTTGTGCAACTCAAAAGCGGCGCTCTTCTGCGCGGAACGATCAAGACCGACGCGAAGGCGAAGACTGACGCTCTCGAAGTGCAACTGCTGAGCGGCACCGTCATCTCGGTCGCCAAAGAGGATGTCGCGGAGATCGTTCGGCGGCCTTTGAAGTTCGAGCAGTACGCCGCGCGCGTGCAAGAACTCGACGATGAACTCGAAGCGCATTGGCTGCTCTCCGAATGGTGTCGCGAGAATCGACTCGACGAGCAGCGACGAGTGCATCTCGAACGCGTGCTCGACTTTGATTCTGAGCACAAGCGGGCTCATCTCGGACTCGGGCATACTCAGCAAGACGGCGAGTGGCTCAGAAAGGAGGAAGTCGAAGAACGCAAACGCGAGCAAGGCTTTGTGAAGTTCAACGGCAAGTACGTGCCGATCACTCAGCTTGAATCGTTGCAGGCAAAGGCCGAGCAAACCGAAGCACAGAAAGAATGGTTTGCGAAAGTGCGGCAGTGGCTGCAGATGGCAACGGGGCCGAATGCCGGCAAAGCAGCCGACGGGCTCAATGCGATTCGCGAGATCCGCAGTCCCGATGCCGTTGCTGCTTTGATGCAGTTGCTCGGCAAGCATGCTCGCGAAGACGTTCGAAGATTGGCCGTTGAGACGATCGCCAAAATCGGCGGACATACGGCAGCGGTGCCGCTCACGACGTTCGTGCTGCGAGAAGACGTGCGCGATATCCGCGAGCAGGCATTGGCATCATTCAAATCGGATCAAGCGGAGATTGCCCGCGCGGTTTTCGTCAAAGCATTGAGAGACCGAAACAACGTCATCGTGCGCCGAGCGGGACTCGGACTGATGAAGGTCGGCGACGGTAGCTCGGTCAATCCGCTGATCAACGCGCTGCTAACGACGCACAGCACGACGATTCGAGTTGCCGTGCCGACTGTTGGAGGCCGCGTTGACGGCAAGCTGCCGCATCCGAGTGGCCTGCCGGATGAACTCGTTGACGCTATGCGCCGCGGTCAATTCCCGAACGGCTTCATTTACGCGCCCGGCAATTCCGCTGGCATCACGCGCGAAGTCCCAGTGCAAGCCACCGTCGAAAATGAAGAAGTCTTACTGGCGCTCAAGAAGCTGACGAAGCAAAATTTCGGCTTCGATAAAGCCAGTTGGGCGCGCTGGTGGAACGTTGAAAAGACGCAAGCCGTCATCGCACCCGATCTGCCGTAGCTGAGCATGTAGCAATTCTGTCATGCGAAGCGGCAGCCGTTCTTGAGCGAGCGTGCGATGTCATCCAATGGGACGGAGAGGACTTAGAGGACCGATAGGACATAGACGGCTTTCGGCCATTTGTCCTATCGGTCGTTTGAGTTTGATCGACTGCCTACGTCGTCGGCCGCTCGTTGATCGGCACGCGATGCGCCTTTGCTCGCTCAGCTTTCGCGAGTCGGATCGTCAGCACCCCATTGTGAACTTCGGCAACGATCTTCTCGTGATTGACGGAGACTGGCAGCGGCACTGCTCGAGCAAACTTGCCGTTCGGACGTTGCCGCAAATGCACGACCTCAGATGCTTCCGACGCACACTCAGGACGCTCGCCCGAGATCGTCAGCATGTTGCCGACAATCTCAAGCCCGAGTTTGTCAGCAGTCAGTCCCGGCACATCAACGACGATGATGACTTCATCCGTTGACTCAGTGAGATCGACCGGAGGCTGCCATTGCCCGCCGCGCAAGCCGATCGCGTCGAGCGCCTTCTCGCCTTGATCCTTTGCCTTTTCGAGCAGTCGTTCGAGCTCCTTTCGAAGCTTCTCTGCCGAGCCAAACAAACCGCCGACATCGTCAGTGGGCTGAGTCATGAGACGTTCCCTTTCAAAGAAGAGCAGACGCGAATCAGTTACTTTCTGCGTCAGTTCCTCGCACCGCGCGAGCAACTTGCGACGAAGATGGCCGCCGAGAAACGAGCCGGTGTAGTCGTAGCTACATCCAATGGTCAGACCGGCTGATTGCGAATCGCGGCCATTCTCAACGTCGCGGACTTGCTCCTAAACGGAAGCAACAGCCGTTAGCTCATCCAATCCGACGCGGGCGCAGAAATCGCCGAACGTCTCGCCGGGAATGCGATTCGATTGGAAGTGCTTCAGCAGCGGTGCGACCGTCTGACCGATGTCTTCGAGCGGCACCATATCTTTGAAGATGAACCCGATGCGTGAGCCCACAACATTGCCGCCGACGTACATCGTGTATTTGCCGCGTGCCTTTCCGACGAGCCCGATGTCCGGGCTATAGGGTCGAGCGCAACCATTCGGGCATCCGGTCATATGCACGGCGACCGGCTCGTTCGACATCCCCAACTTGTCGAGTTCCGATTGAATCTGCGCGACCGCTTGCGGCATGACGCGCTCGGAATCCGTGACCGACAATCCGCAAGTCGGCAACGCCGGGCAGGCGATAGCCAATCGTCGCAGTGGCGTCTGCTCTTCAGCCGGTTGCACACCATGCGATTTAAGGATCGAGTCAATCTCGGCGCGTTCTGACTCTTCGATGTCGCAGACGATGAGACTTTGCAGCGCGGTCAGTCGTACTTCGCGCGGGAACTTGCCGAGCAATGCTCGGATCGCCGACTTCATCCGCACGTCGCCTTCGTCCTTGATGCGACCGTTCTCAACGTTGATGCCGAGATACCACTTGCCATCACCTTGCTCGCGCCAACCGAGATGATCGTCGACGCCGAATGGCTCGATGGGATGCGCCACTCCGAGCGATCGACCGAGATACTCTTCGACATAGGCTTTGAACTGCTCGATGCCCCAATCGCGAAGCAGGTACTTGATGCGCGCTTGCTTGCGGTCCTCACGGTTGCCGTAGTCGCGCCACACTTTGACGATCGCTTCGCACGTCGCGACGACATCTTCCGGAAACACAAAGCCGAGCTTCTGACCGACTGCCGGAAACGTCTTCTTATTCGCCGGCGTAACGCCCTGACCGCCGCCCACATAGATGTTGTACCCGGTGATCTCGCCGTCCATGACGATCGCCAGCAGGCCGAGGTCATAAGTCAGAATGTCGACGCAGTTGTCCTCGGGCAGAGCGATGCCCATCTTGAATTTGCGCGGCAGATAACGATCGCCATAGATCGGCTCTTCGACCGGCTTGAACTCGGCGACCTTCGTTTCTTCGCCGTCGTCATTCAGCCAAATCTCGCGATAGGCCGTTGAGCGTGACTTGAAGTGCTCGGCCAAAGTGAACGCCATCGCCTGCATGTCCGAGTGAACTTTGCTGTTGCGATACGGAGCCGGGCAGCACATCACGTTGCGATTCACGTCGCCGCATGCGCCCCATGTTGTGAGCTTCACGCGCTGATCAATCGCGCGAATGACGGACTTCACGTTGTCCTTCAGCACGCCGTGCAATTGCAGTCCTTGCCGCGAAGTGATGCGGAGCGTGCCGTTGCCGAACTCATCGCACAGATCGAGTTCTGCGAGCAAGCCGTCCGCCGTCATCTTTCCGCCGGGGATGCGCGTGCGAATCATGATGATGGTTCGCTTCTTGCCGTCGTCGGTCTTCCCGCCGCGCGAGTCGCGATCATCCTGCTGATACATGCCGTGCAGTTTGAGGAGATTCGCGTTGTCGTCATTGAAGGCGTCGACGGATGGCGCGAGTTCTTCAGCGAGAGTGCCGCGCAACTGTCGGCTGTTCTCTTTGAGGATCTCGATCTTGCTGAGCTTCGGTGCTTCGGACATTGAGTTACTCCTAAGTGTCGCTCATTGAGCGTTGATGATTTCGATGATGCGTGATGCCAGTCAGAGTCGAGCCGAGCGACGAGTCTCAAACGTCATCCGTTCGCGCTGTCCCATTCCGCCGCGTGAATCCAGCATGGAACAATTCTGACAAGCAGAACTCCGATCCTCTAAGCCCGCTCAAGTAGCATGGACTTCCAGTCCGTGCGTCCTCTGAGAGCATTCGAGTTCGCGCGACAGTTGCCGATTGGCCTATTAGTTCTACAGCGCACCATGTAGCTGAAATCGTGAGATTTCAGGCATTTCAGCCGTCCGAAATCTGACGATTTCGGCTACGGAAACTGGAACGTGCGTTGTCGAATTAGCCCGGCTCTCTGTGCCGTTGCCTGACTTCGCCGAACGCTCGACTCAGAGAAGCTGAGCTTCGAACTCACGAACAGGATCGCGAGGAAACGTCGCCGATCTCGACAATCACGGGCATTGAACACAGTTCGTAAAGGTCGAATCGGGTTTTAGGGGTATCGTCGCAAGCAAGTAAAGGCGGCCAAACGAGCGTCAAATCTGCTGAAGACGCCCGCAAATAAAGGGCGTCAAAAGCGCCCCATCAGCTCGCTTCAGAGCAATGAGCGCCAACCTACTTTTCACTATGGCTAAACGACTCTGCTGATGCTGACTGGCAGGCGCGGGCATAGTCCGCAGGCAGCGGCTCGCGCAGTAACTCGCCGTCATTGAGGAAGTGATACAGCTCGCCGTAGTGCTTCGTTTCGTTCGCCGAGATGCGGTGCATCAGGTGCCAGGGCCTCAATTCCTGCGCGGAGTCGAGCCCGAGCGCGCCGATCATCTCCGCCAAACTGTGAATCGTTTGTTTGTGATAGCTCGCGCACCGATGAGCCTTATCGGTCGGGTCGAGGCCATCCATCAAATACTTATCTTGTGTAGCAACTCCTACCGGGCAATGGTTGCTGTTGCACTTCAATGCCTGAATGCAGCCGATCGACATCATCATCGCGCGAGCACTCATGATGATGTCCGCGCCGATCGCTAATCGCTTCAGCATGCCGAAGCCCGACGACACCTTGCCGCTCGCAAGAATGCGGATCTTGCTGCGGAGCGAGTAACCGACCAGTGCGTTGTGAACGAAGATCAAACCCTCGGTCAGCGGGGCACCGATGTGATTGGAGAACTCCAATGGTGCCGCACCCGTTCCGCCTTCACCGCCATCAACGGTGATGAAGTCAGGAGTAATCCCCGTCTTCACCATCGCCTTGCAGATCGCGAGGAACTCGCGGCGCCGACCGACACACAGCTTGAAACCAATCGGCTTACCGCCACTGAGTTCGCGCAGTTGCTTCACAAACTCGAGCAGCCCAATCGGCGTTGAGAACGCGGTATGCGTCGGCGGCGAGAGCACGTCTTTGCCCATTGGCACGCCGCGAATCGCAGCAATTTCCGCCGTCACTTTCGCTGCCGGCAAGATGCCGCCATGACCGGGCTTTGCTCCTTGAGAGAGCTTGATCTCGACCATCTTCACATTCGGCAACGCGGCTTTCTCTTTGAACTTCTCTGCTGAGAAGCGGCCGTGCTCATCGCGACAACTGAAGTACCCGGTACCGATCTGCCAAATGAGATCCCCGCCGCCTTCGATGTGATACGGGCTCAAGCCTCCTTCGCCGGTGTTGTGAGCAAACCCGCCGAGCTTCGCTCCGCCGCTGAAGGCCAAGATCGCGTTCTTGCTCAGCGAGCCGAAGCTCATCGCCGAGATATTGAGCAAGCTCATGGAGTAAGGCTTCTTACAGTCGGGACCGCCGACCGTCACTCGCATGCTGCTGACATGCAGCTCTTTTGCCTGTAACGAATGATTCACCCATTCGTAACCCGGAGCGTAGACATCGACCTTCGTGCCGAACGGCGTCGTATCACGAACATTCTTCGCGCGCTGATAAATGAGCGACCGATGCTCACGATCAAACGGCACGCCCTCTTTGTCGCTTTCGACGAAGTACTGGTAGATCTCGGGGCGAATCAGTTCGAGCAGATACCGCATGCGTCCGAGTACCGGAAAGTTGCGTCGAATGGCCTGCTTCTTCTGAAACAGATCGAGCACGCCGATCGCAGCGATCGGCCCCAGCACGATCCACAGCCAAAAAACCGAAGTGCTTTGAAAGACTCCATAAGCCACAAACGTCGCAGCGACTGCCGCGACGATGAAGGCAATGAAGACGAGTCGAAACCGAGTCTCGATGAGTTCGGCAACGTGCATAGTGATTCCGAAATTTGGTGAAAAAAGTAGCTTGGGATTCCATCCCGAGCCGAAGCGGGCAACCCGCCCCTTAAACAAACCGACTCGCCGTCAGTAACGAGTCCGCGCCTACCAGCAAGTAGCTTGAGATTCCATCTCGAGTCGCAGCGGGAACGCCGCCTCTGAAACGCCGCGATTCATCGTCAAGAACGAGTCGGCCCTACCCGTTCAATCACGAGCCGTTAGTAATCCCAATCAACGCCATTCCATCCAATCACGCGCTCAAACAGAGCGACGACATCTTCCGTGAAGACCTGAAACAGCACCTCGCCCTTCTCAGCACTTGCGTACTGAGGGAACCCAACATGCCCCGGCACCGAGCGATCTTTCATCGTCCATGCGCGATGAGCCGGCAGGAACGAGCGGCCCCAATCGTTCTCCTTCACGAGGCTCAGATCACCGACAAGTTCAGGACGAATGCGGAGCATCATTGAAGTCTCCCATTCGCAGGCATGCCCCATCTGACGTTGATGCATCTGCAACGACGGCTCGCGCTCCCACGGTTTGCTGCCGAGCGTCCAATAGGTGCAGGACAAGAGCAGCAGATCCATTCGCGAGCGGTACTTCTGCCGCAGTTCGAACAGTGCTTGCTGACCGGGGATGATGTTTCCGCCGTGCCCATTGACGAGCACGATTCGCCGAAACCCATGAAACAAAAAGTTCTCGACCATGTCGCGCAGCAGATCGAGATACACGCGCGGCGAGGCGCTCATCGTGCCGCAGAAGTCGAGATGATGCTCCGAGTTCCCGAACCACTGCAGCGGCGTGAAGAGCACTTTGTCTTTGAGTTTCTCTTCCGCGCGTCGAATGACTTCGCCGCACAAGAGGCTGTCGGTGAAGACCGGCATGTGATGTCCGTGCTGCTCCAGTGCCGCGATCGGAATGCAGATCGGAGTGTCCTTGCACAACGAAGCGACTTCCGGCCATTTCATTTCGAGCAACTGCATGATGAACTCCATGAGGTGTAATGACTCTGACAAAGCCGAGAACGAGCCGAACTCACTCTCGCAGCGGCGGCGTACTCTGAAGTTGCCCGCTCACGTTTTGAAGTCGGCAACTTGGAGTGCTCCGGCTCGACGGAGCCCTCCATTTCAGCGGCATGTGGCATTTGCGAACGAGACGACGCCAGCGTCACGATGGCCGTCGGCAGGGGCATGTATTTTTTGCTCCAGAATCGGTGAGACGGCATCGTCAACCATTCCGCAAAGTTCTCGTGCCGCAAAGCCGCAAAGATGGAGGGCTCCGACAAGGCGGAGCACTCCAAGATGTAGCGCCGCTTACTGCCGGCTCGTCGATCGCGCTCCCGGATCGAAGTACGCATCCGGGCGACGTTGCTCGCGTCCCACTCCCGCAGCGAGCAAGTACACAACGACGCAAGCAATCGCATACGCGACGAGCTTCCGTTTCGGGACTCGCAGCCATGTCACCGTTTCTTCGCTGGCGATCGTCTCGAGTTCTTCCGACTCCGCTTCCGTGCCGTCATCGAGCGACTTCTCGATGCGCTTCAGTTCGGACAGCACGGCCTTCGCGTCCGAGTACCGGTCTTCGGCCTTCTTCGCCATCAGCTTGTGAATCAGGTCCGTCAGCCTGCTCGGCAGATCGGGACGCTGTTGCTTCAGCGGCTCGGCTTGCACATGCAGATGCTTCGACGCGAGGGCATAAGCATTCGGAGCTGTAAAAGGCGGTTGTCCCGTCAGCAGGTGATAGAACGAGATGCCGAGCGAATAGAGATCCGAGCGTTGATCGACAGTGGCGGCATTGATCTGCTCGGGGCTCATGTAAAGCGGCGTGCCCATTGTCGTGCCCATGTTGGTCAAGTTGACCCGCTCACCGCCGAGCGTCAGTTGAGCCAATCCGAAGTCCGTCACCTTCGCGACATACTTGCCGGTGATCATGATGTTTTCGGGCTTGATATCCCGATGGACGATCCCGGCCTCATGAGCGGCATGTAACGCGGCACACACTTGCTTGAGTAAGTGGATCGCGACTTTGGCGCTGGGCGTCGGCTTCTTTGTGATGAACTGCTTCATGTTCATCCCGAGCACATATTCCTGAGCGATGTAGCGGACTCCGTCCTGCTCTCCGATGCTCAGTACTTGCACGATGTTGCGATGATTGAGTGCCGCCGCCGCGAGTGCTTCATGTTCGAAGCGTGCCTTGAGTGTCGGGTCATCTCCAAAGTCAGGCCGCATGACTTTCACAGCGACATTGCGTTTCAGCGATGTCTGCTCGGCGAGATAGACCTGCGCCATGCCGCCGCTGCCGAGCCGTCGCAGGATGCGAAACTCACCGAGCATGCAGTTCGTCAGATCGAGCGTCACACGGGACTGAGCACCGAGCAGCAGCGTCTCGGCCATACTGCCTGCCGGTTCTTCGCGAGTGAGCATCGATTTGCTGCCATAGTCGCGGACGACGCGCGGCTTACCGCTGATGCCGGATTCGACCTGAGTGGCATCCGGCCGTTTCGCACTGGCCGGACTCGGCGGCAAAGTGGCCGAACTGAAATCAACAGCCGGCTCCTCGGTAGGAGCATTCGGTTTCGGCGGTCGAGCGTCAGAAGGTGAAGCCATAGTGCCTAGTAATCACCAAAAAGTAGCTTGGGATTCCATCCCGAGCCGCGGCGGAAGTCCGATCTCGCCGCCCTCACGACCCAACGTCAAAGACGACCCCGTAGCGTGAGATTCCATCCCGAGCCGCAGCGGACTTTCGATCTCTCCGCCGCAAAGCCGCAACGTCAAACAAGACCCATAACGTGACCGCAGCAAACTCGGGCCGGATCGTCACAACTGCCCGAAGTGCTGACAAGCTCCTCTCCCGCAGCTCGCAGTGCATGTTGCTCAATCGCCACAACGCGCCGCAGCCCGATCAAGATGCCAGTTGCCTTCGCTAATAGATGTCTTCGAGCCCAACACCAATTCGCATGCTGGACGATGCTGCCGAGCGATGGGCAGAGTGTTCTGCAATGTGGTTTGACCTCAGCGATCGCAGAGCAGTGTCGAGCAATCGCGACGGTCGTTCTTTCGAGGAGTCACGCTCATGTTGAAGTGGTTTGTATTGCGAGTGGTCGCCGTCGCGGCGTTGTTGGCAGCGAGCTACGCGATTGGCGAAGACAAGCCGGCGACGCCCGCACCGGCGGTTGTGAAAGCTCCGACGGACTTGTCTGGGCACTGGAACGGCACATGGCTGAGTCACACGAACGGTCACGACGGCCCAATCTCAGCGTGCCTGCGTAAGCTCGACGAAGACAACTACAGCGTGCACTTCAGCGGCCGCTTCTGGGGCCTCTTCCCGTTCGAGTACTCGATGGTCTTGACGGTAACCGAGCGCAAGGAGGACGCCTTGATCTTGTCCGGCTCAAAGAACCTCGGCTTGCTGTTCGGTACGTTTTCTTACACAGCGACCGTGACCGACACCGAGTTCAACGCCAACTACTGCTCCCGTCACGACAACGGAGTCTTCAGCATGTCGCGCTGCGCCTGCCAATAGCCGAGTCGAGTATCAGCACCTCCAAAAGGCGGCCCAAAAGCCGCCTTTTTCTTACTCTTAATCTTGCTCTTAATCTTAATCCGCTTCGTGTGAGAGCAGCTCTGAGAGTCGGCTCGCAAGCCGATGCAGCAACCTCGCTCCCAACACAAGACGCGGAACAATCGCGAACGAAGCCCGTTGCCCTCCTCTTCGTTTCCTCTGTTCCCTCCTGTTCCACTGCTTTTGTCGAACAGCCGTAACCGTGAGTGATCGAGGCACTCCGTTGCGCACGGAAGCTCTCGCGCCTCGTGCTCGCCTTCCCCGCGTCAGTGAAGAGCCATTCGATTCCGTTCGAGTCTGCGGAACAGTACGAACACCGCGTCAGCGTGTGTCCTTCCATCGCAGAACCTCGGAAAGAGCAGAATGAGTCAGCGGGCACCTTCGGCAAAAGTCTTCTTGAGCTACCGTCGCGCGCAGCCAGATGAAGGCATCGTGGCCGAGCTTCAGAAACTGCTCGACGCAGCCCGGCATCATGTCTTTCGAGATGTCGATATTCCCATCGGTCAGCGTTGGGCCGAAGTGATTCGGCAGCAACTGCGTGAGTGCGATGGCCAACATTCAGGACGTGGGCGACTCGATCACGGATGCCGAATTCTTCGAAGGGATCATCGACCCAAGGATGATGCCAGCCGCCAAGAACGCCGGGTTTCAAATGCCCTTTGACTGCAGCGCGTGGTGGGGCCAACAGTAAAGATCGTTACTCGCAGCGCTCACGACTCTCGCCGGGGCTTTTCATGTTGAGGATCCATGTGACATTCGGTTGGGCTCAAACAGGTAACATCTCTTGGACTAACACAAAGCGATGCAAGCTCGCTCGCGAGTCTTGCTGAAGTTCATCACAGTGCAGGTCATAAAATGTCCTCATGGTTGTTTGAGCCGTCGCCTGTCACTGCGACCTCCGAGGAAGTCTTCTTGTGGATCGTTGCGACCATTGCTTGTTCGAGTTGCCCGGTGATGCCCTGCATTGTCCTCATTGCTGCTTCGGGCAACGTGCTCTGAATGTCGTGAAAGCACGCGAGAAAAGTGAAACCTTTGAGTTGGAGCGGCGATATCAAGCGGCCATCAAAGACGCGAAACGGCGAGGATGTGCAGCGCAAGTCGCTCAGTTCGAGACTGAGATCGCGGCTGATGGTCGGCTTGTGATGGGTACATCGAAGAAGAAGCTCATGCCGCTGATTCGTGGAGATCGCGATGTCTTCGCGACCTACTACGACCTTGAAGCACTCAGGTTTCCTCAGCCAGCAACGGGGCCGATTGATTGGAACACGAAACGACCTCAAGCCGAGATCGAGTTGCTGGGGACTCATAAGCACATCGACAAGCTGCACTACGCGGCACTCTCGCTCGATGGCGAATCCCTGCCGCACTACGGCGACTGCACGATTTGGCTCGCGCCGCACATGGTGACGCATCGCGCGTCCTTGCTGACCGAGAACAGTGTGATTTGTTTCCTGCGACACAACGCTCAGATCCCGCCCGGCCATCGTGCCTCTTGGGACGATCGGACGAAGCTGTGTGTCGCAAAGCTTGCTGGGAAAATTGAGGCATCGACAGTGCCTGCGGATTTTCCCAAACTGATAATGAAGCCGGGGCCGGATACGACGGGGATTGGCGATGAGTTCGTCGAGATTCAGATTCTCGGCGAAATGACGATTCGCACTTTCGAGCGAGTGAAGATCAAGCGGCAGCCGGCAACAGCGGGCAAGTCCGTGTCGTCGAGATCGCGGTCGAAACGCGGCAACTCTTGTCCCAAGATCATCACGGACTACTTCCGTAATAACGACTTTCAGTGTGAGCCATCCGATGCAAGCGGTGCTGTCTGGACGAGCCAGCGTCGCGCTCATTCATGAGCACGATTCTTGGCACGCCCTCTTTTACGACGACGCAGACCGACTGGTGCCTTGCGAGGCTCCTGAGTCGTCTCACTTGCTGCGCGGTGTTCGCGATTTGGTTTGGCTCGACGATGTGCCATCGCTTGATGTCGTCCGCACGCGTTTAGCGGATGAGGTCGATACATCCGAAGCATTGGACCTCGCGCTGTTCTTGCTGGATGCGACGCTCGGAGATGAAACGCGCGAGACAGTGGCCGAAGAGTTCGAAGAACTCGCGGTCTATCCCGAGATCGTCGCCGCGATAGAGAACGTCTTGTTGGCGAGTCCTCTGCCCGAGTCTGCCGACATCGCCGGAGCAATTGCCGCCTGCGAGCGAGCCTCTGCCCCACAAGCAGCCGAATTGTTCGAGCTGTGGGAAGAACTACAGCCTGCCGTGCGCGAAGTTCGCAGTGCATGGCACGCACTACCGCCGGAACGATTCGGCGACGAAGACGAGCAGCAACAATTCGAAGCCGCCTGCGTGCGTCACGGCATCTTCGCAGAACTCGTCAGAACGCGCCTGCAACCGAGTGCTCTGTCTCAAGTGCAATTGAAAGCTGCGTCATGGCGCACGCAACCCGGTCTTAAGTCCGTCGTCGGAGTGCTCAATGAGTGGGTGCGGCTCCTGAAGCCGCAGTCTTCGACGAGTCGCTCAGCCAATGAGACCGTGGACATCGAGGATGACGATGCCGAGCAAACTGGAAGTCGCCGAGGCAAACGGCTCCGAAGGATTGATCGCGGAAGTGTCAAACAGAAAGTCGACTCGCAGAAGGCCGCGATCATCGAACTCCTTCGGAAGGGTGACGACTGGCAAGCACGACGACGCTTGGAAGAACTCATTACTTACCAACAGCAGAACGCCGGCAGCGCGGGAGGCGATCGGTTCACAGTGAAGTCATTGTGCGATTTGGCGATGGTCGCACGAGATCTCGGAAAGCTCGACTTCGAAATTTGGGCGACATCGCGCGCCGTTGAAGTTCACGCCGACGACAGTTGGTCTTGGTCGCAGTATGGCAAGGCACTCTTGAATCTCGGCCAACTTGCCACCGCTTTAGCCGCCTATCAACAGGCGATCGACTTCGGCAAGAACGAAGAACGTCAGGTGGGCCTCAACGGCAGTGCTGAAGTGCTGAAGGCGATGGGGCGGTATCGCGACGCATTGAGTCGTTACGAAGAGGTGATGCGGGATCATCCCGAGAATCCAATCGCGAAGTGCGGCAGTGCTGACGTGATGAAGGCGATGGGGCGCTATCGCGACGCATTGGATCGTTACGAAGAGGTGATGC